>AP025689.1:3912500-4015857 GCA_023168345.1 Lysinibacillus sp. PLM2
CATTTCCCTTTACGCTATTTTTTGTATATTGGAATTACAGCGATGCTACGACTTATTATTGTGGAACATGAACATCCAATTGATACTTTAATATTCTCGCTCGTCATCTTAGTCCTCATTGTTTGTTATTTTATAATTAATGTTACGCCAAGGGACCGCCCAAAACATTTTTGGTTATCGCAAAGGAAAGAATAAACCATTGTCCTACAATAAGGACAATGGTCTTTATGATTTTAACCTAATTTAAATGTACTATCGTGGCATTTGCCTACCTACTAATTGAAAAGGTTGCATACATTAGAAAAAAATGGAGGAAAATAGGCAAATGTACATGTTTAATGGTTATCCATATTATTACGTTCAAAACGTACCTATGCAACAGCCCGCAGGAAACGTACCAATGAATTACTACGTACAAAATCCTCAACCTATGTATGTTCAACAAACAGGCAGACCAACTGTAAATCAAGTTTTACAAACAATTCGCTCTGAAAATAGCAATCTTTATACACAGATGGACCGTGCTGGTGTAAGTCGCCAATTAACGGAAGCATTTTTCTTTAACGTAGTGAATTATACGATTAACCAAGCAAATACAAATCAAACGGCAAATCAAATCTATAACTTATTCCAAAGGGATACGCCATGGTTTAATTTATTACTTCGATCCATGAATCTTCCTTTAAATACAATTGATCAAATATTAATTCGTGTCATTCAAATTACTATAAATGCAGTTAGAGGTGCACAACCTAGTCCAGCTCCGGCACCTGCTCCAGGCCCAAGCAGGCCACCAAGACCTACACCTACTCCTACACCTACTCCTAGTCCTGAAAGTGGTTGGTCTAATTGGGAGAACCTTGGTGGGGTACTAACTTCATCACCTACAGTATCTTCATGGCAAAGAAATCGATTAGATGTTTTTGCTAGAGGTACAGATAATGCTCTCTACCATAAATGGTGGGATGGTAGCAGATGGAGTGATTGGGAAAACCTTGGCGGTACTTTAACGAGTGCTCCGGCCGCTGTTTCCTGGGGACCAAATCGTATTGATGTATTTGGTAGAGGAACAGATAATGCCCTTTATCATAAATGGTGGGATGGTAGCAGATGGAGCGACTGGGAAAACCTCGGGGGCACTTTAACGAGTGGTCCTGCAGTTTCATCGCGCCGTGCAAATCAATTAGATGTTTTTGTTCGTGGTAATGGTAACCGACTTTATAAACGAACTTGGAATGGTTCTCGTTGGGAAGATTGGGAAGACCTCGGTGGTAATTTAACAAGTGAACCGGCCGCTGTTTCTTGGGGACCTAATCGGATCGACGTATTTGGTAGAGGAACAGATAATGCCCTTTATCATAAATGGTGGGATGGTAGCAGATGGAGTGATTGGGAGAGTCTTGGTGGTACTTTAACGAGCGCACCAACAGTTTCGTCACGCCGTGCAAATCAACTTGACGTATTTGTTCGCGGTAATGGTAACCGACTTTATAAACGAACTTGGAACGGTTCTCGTTGGGAAGATTGGCAAGACCTTGGTGGTAGTTTAACAAGTGCCCCTGCTGCTGTTTCTTGGGGACCAAATCGTATTGATATATTTGCTAGAGGAGCAAACAACAATCTTTATCACCGTTGGTTCGGACAATAATAAAAGTCGTTATGAAGAATTTTTCTTCATAACGACTTTTTATATAGTTATAAATTGCAAAATCGTACCACCTATAATTCCAGTTAATACAATTAACCAAGGGGACAGCTTCCAATACTGAAGCATACTAAATAAAATTGCAGCAAATACAAAATCAACTGGACTAAGAATAGTTGTGCTAAATATTGGATCATAAAATGCAGCTATTAAAATACCTACTACAGCCGCATTTACCCCAATAAACGCTCCTTTAATTTTATTATTTTTTCGAAGCAAATTCCAAAATGGCAAAGTTCCAAAAACAAGTAAAAAGGCTGGTAAAAAGATTGCAACCGTAGCAATCAAACCACCTAACCATCCATTCATAATTGCTCCTAAGTAAGCAGCAAATGTGAATAGAGGTCCTGGTACAGCTTGGGTTACACCATATCCTGCAAGGAATGCTTCTTCACTTACCCATCCGTTTGGAACAAACTCGTTTTCAAGTAATGGTAAGACCACATGTCCGCCTCCGAACACTAACGATCCCGCACGATAAACACTATCAAACATCGCAACCCATTCTAGTTTTGTCACTTCTCTTAAGATAGGTAGAAAGATTAGTAGACCAAAAAATAAAGCAAGACAGGATGCACCAAACCCTTTGGAAATCGGAAATTTGGAAATCGACTCATCGCTACCCTTTTCCTGTTTATATATGAAAAAACCAAGAATAGCAGCAAATAAAATAATCGTAATTTGCGAAAATGCCGTTTGCCATAATAATGCGACAGCTAACGCTAACAGAATCATTGCTTTTCTAATTAAGTCTGGGGCGAGGTTTTTTGCCATCCCTAAAATTGCATGAGCAACAACAGCAACTGCCACGACTTTTAATCCATGAATCCAACCAGCATCACCAACATCAAATCCTTGTAGTGCAAGAGCAAATAGAATTAAGACGATGACAGAAGGCAATGTAAAACCGAGAAAAGAGATAATGCCACCTAGTACTCCTCCGCGAATAACCCCTATTCCTATCCCCACTTGGCTACTCGCAGGGCCAGGTAAGAATTGGCATAGTGCAACTAATTCCGCATAACTTTTCTCATCCATCCACTTACGTCTTCGAACATATTCCTCGTGGAAATAGCCTAAGTGTGCAGTCGGACCTCCAAAGGATGTTAACCCTAATCGTGTTGAGACGAATAATATCTCAAGTAACGTTTTAATTGTGATTTTTTTCGAGCTGTTTTGATTCATTTATCATTCTCCAAAGACAGATATTTATTATTATTCCTATAATAATAACAAACAATAAGAACAAAACTATTAAAATCCATTAAATCTTTACATAAGTTTAACAATTAGTTTTTTGACTGTTTTTTATTCAGCACTATTTTTTTCTTCAATTAACTTCTTAACTTCTTCCACGACATATTTTGCACCGCTGATCGTACAGTAAATTACTGTGAAAATAAGTGTTAAAATTGATGCTATATAAAAATCCCGTATTAATAGTGAAAGTAAAATTAAAACGATGAGCATTATAAACGTTCCTAAAAATGCATATCCCATCTCAATCCATCCCCTTATGTTTTTGTAATATTTTACCACAACAGCCCTTGGAAATGACCAAATATACTATTTAATCAGAATATTACAATTTATATTTTAAAATTAAGGAATTTCTTACCTTTAATTTCCCAAAAAATAAAGAATTACTATATAAATACTGATTTTTCTTAATAAATATTTGACCATAACTAAATTAACAGATAGAATTTTTACATATTTCAAAAAAGAATAGGTGTATTAACTTGAACAATTTATTTCGTAAAAAGGATATTTCACAGTTATTGAATAAAACGAATACTGTGCAATTACCTAAAACGCTTGGTGCATTTGATCTAATTATGCTTGGTGTAGGTGCTATTGTAGGAACGGGTATATTCATTCTCCCCGGAACAGTATCAGCCACTCATTCAGGCCCAGCGATTGTTTTTTCATTTATTATTGCAGCCATTGTTTGTGCACTTGCGGGAATGTGCTATTCTGAGTTTTCCTCATCAGTTCCTGTAACTGGTAGTGCCTATACATATGGGTACATTGTATTTGGTGAAATTGTAGCCTGGTTTGTAGGATGGGCATTAGTCTTAGAATACGGACTAGCATCTGCATCCGTAGCAACCGGATGGTCTTCATACTTCGTCAATCTAGTAGAAGGATTGGGCATTCATATTCCAGCTGCATTAGCCGGACCTTTTGATCCTACAAATGGAACATATATTAACTTACCAGCAATTTTTATTGTTTTAATTATTTCTTTTTTATTAACACTGGGGATGCAGGAATCCACACGAATCAATAAAATAATGGTGTTCGTTAAAGTAGGGGTTATTTTACTATTTATACTCGTAGGTGTTTTTTATGTAGAGCCTGCAAACTGGCAACCCTTTACCCCATTTGGCATTAATGGTGTCTTTACTGGAGCCGCCCTCGTATTCTTTGCGTACTTAGGTTTTGATGCAGTATCTTCTGCAGCTGAGGAAGTTAAGAATCCTCAAAGAAATTTACCTATAGGAATTATCGGTTCTTTATTAATATGTACTTTACTATATGTATTCGTTTCGTTAGTTCTAACAGGTATTGTTTCGTATACAGATCTTAATGTAACGGATCCAGTAAGCTTTGCTATGCAAATAGCAGGACAAAATTGGGTGTCTGGAATTATATCATTAGGTGCGGTCTTTGGTATGATGACCGTTATTCTTGTTATGATTTATGGTGGGACAAGACTTCTTTATGCCCTTGGTCGTGACGGTTTATTACCTAAGGTTATGCAAGAATTAAACCCTAAACATCAAACGCCTGTGAAGAACACTTGGTTTTTCGGCATTTTAATTGCTATATGTGCAGGTCTAGTACCATTAGGCAAGCTAGCAGAGTTAGTCAATATGGGGACATTAATTGCTTTTATGGTCGTTTCGATTGGCATAATTTTTCTACGCAAAAATAAGCAGATACCTTCTGATGGATTTAAAGTCCCTTTATATCCAGTCATTCCAATCTTATCCTTTTTGGCTTGTCTATTTTTAATCAGCCAGCTTTCAGTTGATACTTGGATTGCCTGTGGAATATGGTTTTTAGTCGGAATGGTCTTCTATTTCTTATATGGCCGAACTCATAGCACAATGAATAAATAGGATTGTGCCCACATTGGTTTTTAAAACAAGTGTGGGCTTTTTTTATTACGAGAAGTAAACAACCGCTTTCTTCTGTAACTCACTATGATATAATCATGTTTAATTGTTCGAAATTTCAAAACAATTAAAACAAAAAATCCTTTAGCGATCCTTTAGTAGGAAAACTATTCATACTGTTTTATAAAGGGAGAGAAATGAATGGAAAAGAAAAATTTAGACTTAGCGATTCAATTACGTCATGAGTTGCATGCGCATCCTGAACTTTCTTATCAAGAGTTTTGGACAAAGCAACATTTAATGGATTTCCTTAAATCGCACACTTCAAATTTGGACATCGTGGATAAAGGAAAATATTTTTATGCCATTTACCGTGTCGGCGAAGATAGACCGAATATTGCCTTCCGCGCAGATTTTGATGCTCTTCCGATTCCTGAAACCATTGATTTACCTTGGGGCTCGCAATTCCCTGGCATTGCTCATAAATGTGGACATGATGGCCATTCAGCGACACTTGCTGGATTTGCTTTAGAAGTGGATCAAAAAGGGGCTGATCATAATATCTTCTTCCTTTTCCAGCATGCTGAGGAAACTGGACAAGGTGCATATGAAGCACAAGAATTTATCGACGAAGAAAATATCGATGAAATTTTTGGATATCATAATATGTCAGGATTACAAGAAGGGGTTGTGGGTGTAATCGATGGTACTGCACACTGTGCATCTCGAGGAATGTCTATAAAAATGATTGGCTCTCCATCCCATGCTAGTGAGCCTGAAAATGGCATTAACCCTGCATATACAATTTCCAAAATTATTGATAGCATTCCACAGTTTACTTCAGCAGAAAACAATGAAGGTTTAGTACTATGTACGATTATCCAAATAGATGTTGGTTCAGAAAACTATGGTATTTCTGCTCATGAAGGAACATTACGAATGACGATTCGAGCGGAGAAAGAAGAAGAATTAAACCGACTTCAACACAATATTGAAGGGCTCGCAAATAGACTTTGTGAAGAACAAGGTATAAAAGTTAGTTTTACATATCATGATGAATTCCCTGAAACAGTTAATCATAAAGAAAGCTCTGATAAAATTCGTGGAATTTGTAAAGAAAAGAACTTACCAATATTTGAGCTTTCAAAGGCTTATCGCCCTTCAGAAGATTACGGTTACTATTTGAAAAAAACAAAAGGAGCTTATTGCTTTATTGGTAACGGAGAAAATTATCCTGCCTTGCACACTTATGAATACGATTTCCGTGATGAAAATATTGAAATTGGTGTAGAGTTATTTAAAGGACTTGCAGGAGTAAAATAGAAATATAAAGATGCTTCTAAGATAGGAGCATCTTTTTTATTCATATAGTAGGCATTGTAAAAATATCAATTTATTAGTACAAGCTATATGAAAGGTTTAATTGTAACGTAATGTCGTTATAGTCGTCTATCTTTATAAGGATAGTTTGGAGGTCTTATTTTGAAAAAAGGAATATATATTATATTATCGCTCGCTATCATTGTATCGGGAGTGTTTATATTTATGCATTTTAATTCTAATTCGCAGTCTAATGCTGAAGATGACAACATTTCGGAAAAAGAAACTATGACACCTGTGCCTGAAGAAACACCAGAACAGCTTGTTTCTGAAATAATTTCACTCTCAAAGGAAGGGAAAATCATTGATTTCCCTTATCAAGCCGGGATATCAGAGCTAACGGAGATCAACGAAGCATTGGGAGAACCATCGATTACGGATGAATCGATTCTTGGAAATTATGCTACCTATTCCAATGAGGTAACAATTGGTTTCCAGGACAATCTTTCTTTTGACTTACGCTCATACGATAAACGATTACAACAAATTCATCTCTCTAATATAAAAAAGGTGCAAGGTGAACCAACTGAAATCAAATATTATAAAGATGACACAACCGATCAAATCATACTTATTTATCAGGTAAATTCAACTTATCAGCTAAAATGGATACTTCCAAACCCTACGGAATTAAATAGTGATCCTGTCGTGCATCATATTTCCATCTATACTGAACCGCCAGTCAGTGCTGAGATATTAACGCTTCTAAAAGAAATGTCCCTTGAGGAGAAAATTGGTCAGATGATATTTGCTGGAGTAGATGGGACTACATTTGACTCACATGCATTAAGTTTAATTCACGATTACAAAGTAGGGGGCATCATTTTTAATAAGAAGAACTTTTCTTCTGCTGAACAAACAATTCAATACTTGAACAAAATTAGAAATGAAAATACAAGTAATAAAATCCCTTTATTTCTCGGAGTTGACCAAGAAGGAGGGATTGTTGCGAAATTACCAGGCAATCTCACACCTATTCCAACAAATCTTGAGATAGGAAAAGTAAATAACACTGATTTTTCCAACTCGATTGGACAATTACTCGGTAAAGAAGTAAAAGCATATGGCTTTAATATGAACTTTGCACCAGTTCTTGATATCAACAGTAATCCGAACAATCCTGTTATTGGAAATCGATCCTTTGGAAATAGCGCTGACCTAGTTGGCCGACTGGGTATTGCAACGATGAATGGAATACAATCCGAAAACGTTATTGCTGTTGTAAAGCACTTCCCTGGCCATGGGGATACTTCTACAGATTCACATCTTGAATTGCCAAGGGTCAATAAATCTCTTGAAGAGTTACAACAATTGGAGCTACTACCTTTCCAACAGGCAATTGCTGAAGGTGCTGATGTCGTAATGATTGCACATATTTTGTTACCAAAAATCGATTCAACCAATCCTTCCTCAATGTCAAAGGTCGTGATATCAGACATATTACGAAAGCAGCTTCAATATGATGGTGTCGTTATTACAGATGATATGACAATGGAAGCGATCATCGATAACTTCGATATAGGGGATGCTTCTGTTCAGTCTGTTAAAGCTGGCGTCGATATTGTGATGGTTGCCCATGGTTTCGAAAATGCGATTGATATATATGAATCATTGAAAACTGCCGTTGAAAATGGTGAACTCTCTGAAGAACGAATTAATGAAAGCATTATTCGGATTTTACAGCTAAAAGAAAAATATCAGTTGAAGGATGAACAAATCGAAAGCGTTGATGTTCATGCACTTAATGTGCAAATAAGCAAAGTGCTGAATGAGTATAAGGAATAATTTCTATTGTCTTTTCAAGGACATCTGTCACATAGTTGTATATAGTAAAGATAGGTGATGAGATGAATACAAAAATGTATGTAAACAAGGAGAATCTTCTTGCGGGAATTACGTTAAAAGACAAGAAGGAATTTGAATTCAATAATATGGCACTACACATTTGCGAAGAGGAAGAACACATTATTCAAAATCGAATGAAGCTGGCTAACCTTCTTCAGTGCCGTGTCGAGGATTTTGTTTGTGCCAATCAAACCCATAGTGCTAATGTCCATAAAGTGACGGTAGAAGATAAAAGTAGAGGCGCACTATCTTTGAATAATGCCATTCCAAATACGGATGCCCTTTACACCTATGAATCAAACGTTCTCTTATGTACTTTTACGGCAGATTGTGTTCCAGTTGTTTTTCACCATGAAAAAAAAGGACTCATTGGTGTCATTCATTCTGGCTGGCAGGGAACTGTTAAAGAAATCACATTAAAGGTATTTAACAAGTTGATCGAAGAAGAAGGCTGTAATCCTGAAGGTTTCCAAGTTATCCTAGGCCCAGCTTTAAGTCAAGAGAAGTTCGAAGTAGATGAGGATGTTTATATTCGCTTTAGAGACTTAGGATATGCAGATGAGTTTATGTATTATAAAGATAAGACCCACAAGTTTCATATTGATAATCAACAAACCGTAAAAAAGCAATGTGAGCTAGCGGGTATTCCTTCTGTCAATATTGCGATTGATCGTACTTGCACATTCTTAAGTGACGAAGGCTTTTCCTATCGTCAGGACAAAAAGAGTGGCAGACATTTAAGTTTTATAATGAAGAAATGAAGCTGAGGCTAGAACAAAAGTGATAAATCTGCTATTCAGGTACAAACTGATTAGCAGATTTTTGGTTTAGCATTATGTTGCTTTCCACTTCGGCGGACGCGCACGGACGAGCTTCGAGCCTCCTCAAGCTTTTCTATGCGGGGCTCGGGGGTCAACAGGACGTTGGTCATGTCGCTGATGCATGAGGAAGTGGCGTATCAGCGACAAGTGACGGTTTTAGCCTTTGTTCCTCTATCTCTTACATCCGCAGGAAGGCTTTGCCTTGCTTCGAAAGCGAAACGGCAGATGCACTCGCCGCCTACGTTCCGAGCAATAAATGATCATAGCAAATAATTCCAACTTTAAAAAAGAAATAAATTAAAAGTTTATTTATGTCCTAGCCTGTTTTTTTTTATAGCTTTTCAACCTTTACACCATTATTTTGAAGAAGATTTATGTAAAATGGATCCTTACCTATTGCATATACTCGGTCACAGAAAGTCATCACTTCATTCATATCATGAGAAGTATATAAAATGATTTTCCCTTGCTCTTTAGCTAAACGAACTAAATATTTCCCAATTTCATTTTTAGACTTCATATCGATGCCCACTGTCGGCTCGTCTAATAGAATTAGTGATGGGTCATTTAGTAAACTTATAGCAATATTTAATTTACGCTTCATCCCACCTGATAAATCCTTTACTTTTTCCTTCCAGCTGGTTAGCTGCATATCTAAACATAACTGCCGGCATTCTTCCTTTGTTCGCCTTTTCCAGGATAACTTTTCGAAGAATAGCATATTCTGTTCAACGGTAAACTCTTCCCAAACGGATATTTCTTGCGGGACATATCCAATCATTTTTCGAATAACATCTACTTTTTTACCATATTCAACATTGTTTAAATGAATAGAACCTTTTGTAGGCTTGATAATCGTTGCTAAAAGTGTTAATAGGGTTGATTTACCTGCACCATTTTCACCTACTAAACCGACTACCTCTCCAGGTTGAATTTGGAAGGAGAATCGCTCAAGTATTTTCCTTTTTCCATAGTTTTTGTCTAATTCAATAACATTAAGCATTTAATTTATCTCCTTTCCAATACCATACGAATAGCATACCTAAAAGAAAACTTAGCCAGAAGGAAGGGATTTCCTCAATAATTAGACTATGCACTGGGCTAATGTTTTTAACCCATTGCCAGTTTTCAATTACTCCTTCAATTGGTAATATTCCGCCACCTAGTAGGATAAGCATAAGGGTCACTCCTATTGAGCTAACATAGTATTGAAGCTGCTGTCTAAATAGCTGTGCAAATAAAAAGGCTAAAATGTTTATGACGATTCTGAAAAAGAAAATGGACAGTATGATTGAAATATCTAGAGACTCCTGTAATACGGCACTTATTAAAATAAGTCCTACGGTATCTATACTTAATAAAAGTACTGTGTAGATAACTAAATTGTACATGGAGTATTTTTTAAAAGAATAGGAAGTAAAAATCCATCTCATTTGAAGCTCTTTTCTTTTTTCTTTTAATACCCAGTCAAATAGAAAGAAGGTTGAAATCATCATACAAAATGCCCATATTCCCCATATTTGGAAGAACATTGGTGTAGTCTCTACAATATTTGTGCTTGATGTATCTTTATCAATATAATTAAAACTTGTTTGAAGTAGTTGCTGAGATTGTTGTTTATCTTTACTTGCCTGAACAACTTCCTCCCAATTCCACTCCTCATTCGTCCCATATTGTTCAAAAAGCTTCTTTACTTCATAAGCAGCTTTTGACCGAGATACTTCATCTTGTACAGTTGCTTTTATCAACTCTATCACCGCAAAGTAAGCAATGGATCTGTTTGAAGAATAGGCTTCAATTAGTCGTTTATTTTGACCATTCTTCACCAACTCCTCGTAATCTTTAGCAAGAATGATTACACTATCAAGCTCATGTTTTTTTAACTGATTTAATGCCTCTTTCTCATCTAATAGCTTCACATTTAAGTAGGGAGCCTTTTGAACATTTTTTATGAACTGATTCGTTAGCTCTGTCTTTTGCTCTACAACAATAGCGACGGGCACCTTCGTATCCTGACTCCACGAGCCAACTAATTGAACGGTAAAAATCGTAAAGGCAACGGGAAGCATCAACCAGAACAATAAGGATTTCCATTCTTTTTTCCATCTCAAAAATCTTGTAAACAGAATTCCTTTCACCTAAGTCCACCTCTTTTTCACAACGGTTGATGCCCATAAGACTACTAGCCCAATGACTACCATAGTATATAAGCTAGCAAACTCTGCATAGTTTCTTTCTTCTAACACAATATCGACCATCCAACTAAATACTTCATTTGAGAATACGAAAGGTAAAAACGGTTGTATCGACATCGGTAAATAAATCGATGGAATAATCGAACCGCTTGTAATCACAACAAGCAACAAAATTAGAATTTGTAGCAATAATGAGATTTTCATCGACTTTATCCAAATTTCAATCAAAGTAAGTCCAACTACTAGTAAAAGACCATATAAAAAGACATATTGGCAAATCCTCAAATAATCGATTCCATAAAGTGGTATATCCAACATTCTAATTAATAAAGTAAAGGAGATCATTGCGAGTAATATGCTACAAATCATTGAAACAATTATTCTCGAAATACTATACTGCCAAGATGTTACACCAAAAAGATGGAGACGTTGAAGAATCGCTGGATGCTCTTCTCTTTTTAATAATTCATAAAACCCAAAGAACCAAATTGAAATAGCAATAAACCAACCTGACAATGCAAAATAATTGGCGGGAGATGAAGTTGCAATGTTTGTAATTATTTCTTCTTTCACTAGCTGATCTTTCGCTAGAGTAAATAGTGTAAATTCAATAAATGCATTATATCGATATGTTTGGAAGTCTGAATCAGACATGTCCGTTTTTCTTGCATAATCGTAAACCGTTAATATATTTGCTTGTGCTGATTCTATGTATTTTGTTAAACTTTCGACTAATTCTTTTACAATGTTGCTTTCTGACGGACGCTTTGAATTACCTACAATCGGAACTGTCAATGGAGCACCTTGATACATACTATCCGTAAATGTCTTAGGTAATTTTATGTAAGCTACAATTCGATTTTCTTCCATTTCCTTTAGCGCTTCTTCTTGAGGCAGTACAGTTAAATTTATATATCCATCTTGGGAAAAGCTTGTTTGAAGAAAACTCCGAATCATCTTTGTCTCTTCCGTATCATCTTCATCTACTATCGCAACATTGATAGAAGAATCCGATGATGGGGATATGAATGTGACGATTATAAATGCAACAATCGATACTAAAAAAACTGGAAATACAAAAAGCAGAAGAAGTGATTTCCACTTCTTCTGTAATTGTTTCCCATATAATTGGATAAAAAACAAAATTCTTTTTATACTCTTCAAGGTGTATTCACCCATTCATTTAGAAAATTCCTAGTTTAAAATAAAGACTCATAAACCAACCTTGTGCATCTTGCATGAACTCATTCATTATATAATCTTCTATCTCGCCTGAACTCATAGCTCCTAAATCTACAATATTATCAGTTGGAATTTCAACATTCTTTATTAATGAAGCTGTTTCGTCCATAGAAAACTCAATATTAAAATCATAAGAACTAACACCTAGTCTGTGTTCTCCTGTCACAGAATCACCTTGGTAGTTGGTTTCACCATTCCAGAATAATTCAAATCCTTCTTCATATTCATCTTGATAGTTTACAGTACGATCAAATTGACGTTCTCCACCATTAACTGTTTCTTCACTTACATACTCAAAACGTTCATAATCATCAAAGAATGAAATCACATCGTTTATTTTACCGTTTTCGTAAGAAAGATCTCCTGTGAAATTAAAATATTCCACATCACTATCACCAAATGAGTAATCCCATTGTTGAGTATTTTCTGCAAATAGACGGCTGCCTTCCATCACAAAGTCACCAAGATCTAATTTACTTTGAACAACAACATCCGAACTAATCCAAACTGTATACTGTAGTGTATTATCTTGAGGTTCGATATCTTTAAGTTCGGCAATTAACTCATCGATGCCTTCTTCTAGATCAAAGTCATAGTCTTCTTCAAGTGTTCCAACTGCTCCTGTAATGTTCTCTAACGTTTCAATCACGATTTCTTTAAATTTTGGATCATTTTTTGCTTTTTCTAGTACACCTAAAAGGATATTGATGAACTGTTCATCATTAATTTCCATTTTAATTTTATCTGTATTTAAAGATTGACCAAACACATCGATTTGTTCTTGTGACTCTGTAAATGATTCTTCAGGAATCGAATTATACAAATACAATACGTATTCCGTTAGTAAATATTTTTTATTTTCTTCTGAAAGGAAGCCATTCTTACCCATCCAATCAGATAGCCCTAATTTTTCAGACCCTACATAAGATGGATCCATCGAACGCATGAAATTACCAAAATCTTCATCTTTCACTTGCAGCACATCGTCTGTGAACGGGAATGCAAGCATAAATGCTTGTGGTGTTATATAGCCTGAAATATCGTCAATTGTAACACCTTGTACATCAGCACCAATATCCATTTTCATTAATTGGTTATTTGGGTCCATTTGAATACCTAAGTTAATCGTTGAACCATTCACGATTTCTGCAAACATCATTTCTTCATAGCTATAAAAATCACCATCTATGGATGCGCTAATTTCATAATCATATTCAGATGGTGTAGTCTCTGTTTTCTTAGCCCATTCAAGCTCTGGCTGATATCTGCTTTCGAAGGCTTTATTTACTTGAGCCCATGAATTAATTTCAGCTAGTAGCAGTTTATCCTTCGTGGATTTCTGCATATTAAAGAATGCAAATGCTCCTCCAGCTACAAGCAATAGAGCAAAAGCGATTGACACGATTGTCACTGGTATCGCTTTTGATTTTGGCTTTTTTTGTTTAGGTGGCAGAAATGGACCTTGATTTGAGTTACTGAATTGGTTTTGATTGGCATATTGATTTGAATTGTTAAATTGGCCTTGGTTTGGATACGGGTTTGAGTTTCCAAATTCCCCTTGGTTAGCGTATTGGTTTGAATTTGATCCCACATTTTGATTTGGATGACCGAATTGCCCATGATTCATAGTGTCATTTGAATTTCCATTCGCAGTTTGATCCGGCCTGTCGTTTTGATTTGGATATTGATTATCCTCGTTCATTTTAATCCTCCTTAATATTATCACCAGTTTATTAAACTAGTTATTTTCAAATATAATCCCATAACAATTTCCACTAATATGGAATAATGGTCAATTAATAGAAATTATATATCTCTTCTAAGTTTAGTATATGATTTCACAAGAATACATAGGGATTTATTACATATTTCGAACCTTTTTAATACTATTGCCTTTTTTAACATATATTGCATTATTAAACGTGATAATAGGAGGCTCTTACGTGTTAATCCATGTTGTGAAGAGGGGCGAGACTCTTTGGCAGCTTGCTCGTCAGTACAATGTTAGTGTCAATAGTATCCAACAAATTAACCAATTACCCGATCCGAACATCCTACTTTTAGGCCAATCCCTTGTAATCCCAGTAGCAGGTACTCTTCATATGATTCAGCCAGGTGAATCCATTTCATCGATCTCAAGGCAATATGGTGTTTCAATAAATGCTATTTTACAAGCAAATCAAATTATCAATCCGAATCTTCTGTACCCTGGAAATACGCTTTATATTCCCCCATTAGTCCATGTCGTCCAACCGGGACAAAACCTACTTCAAATTGCAAATCTTTATGGTACTACTGTTGATGCCATCGTTAGAGAAAATCAAATACAAAACCCAAATGTTATTTATGCAGGTAGTAGGTTAATCATTCCAAAAAGAAAACGAGTTATTGAAGTTAATGCCTATTCGTATCAAAAGGATGAGGATGCAGCTAGTTCTGTAAATGAAATAGGCCATTTACTAACGTATTTCAGTCCTTTCGCATATATGATTAAAGAAGATGGAACATTAGAACCTTTTGATGACGATCTCATGCTAAATGCTGCTGTTTCAAGAAATGCAGTTCCTATGTTAGCAATAACAAACCTATCCGCCACTAGTACCGGTACCAATTTAGCTCATGCTGTTTTATCAAGCCCAGAACTTAGGGAAACACTTATTACAAATGTTCTTCAATTAATGGATGCAAAAGGTTACAGGGGCGTTAATATTGACTTTGAATATGTTGAGCCACGCGATCGTGAAAATTATAATGAATTTTTACAACTAGCTGTCGATCGGTTACATGAGAGAGGTTATTTCGTTTCGACCGCATTAGCACCTAAAACAAGCGACACACAGGAAGGTCTACTCTATACCGCGCATGACTATGAAGCTCATGGTCGGATTGCAGACTTTGTTGTATTAATGACCTACGAATGGGGCTGGAGAGGGGCATCCCCGCAAGCTATTTCTCCTATAAATCAAATGAGAAGAGTAGTTGAATATGCACTATCCGTGATGCCAGCTAATAAAATTTTTCTTGGTTTTCAAATTTACGCAAGGGATTGGAAAATTCCACATGTAGAAGGGGCTGTCGCAGAAACATTTAGTCCTCAAGAGGCAATCAGACGAGCAACTCAATATAATGCTGTTATTCAATATGATACAGTCGCTCAATCACCATTTTTCCGTTATACGGACACAAACGGGCAGGGACATGAAGTTTGGTTTGAAGATGCCCGAAGTGCTCAAGCAAAATTTGACATGGCAAAACAATATAATTTACGCGGTATTAGTTATTGGGCTTTAGGATACCCATTCCCACAAAATTGGGCATTATTAAATGATAACTTTACCATTCAAAAATTAACCAATAGTTAGGAGGAGTAAAGTGGACGTATACGTGAGAAGAGGGGATTCGTTTTGGTATTATAGCCAAGTATTTAGTTTACCTTTGCAATTAATCATTGATTCAAACCGAAACGTCAACCCTCAAAGCTTTGTAATTGGTCAAAGAATCCGTATACCAGGCTTTATCACTATAAACTACCAAATTAGACTTGGAGATAGTTTATGGTTAATTGCAAGAAGGCTGAATCTTCCAATGGATTCACTCTTTCTCATTAACCCTAATTTAAATCCAAATAACCTGCAAATTGGCCAAACAATTCGGCTTCCACAAAGGGTTACATGGAGAGTCGTAAATGGCATACAAAATTATGATTATAATATTATGATAAACGACCTGCAAAATTTATTAACAATTTATCCTTTCATTCAATCAACTTCCATTGGTAACACTGTTCTTGGACGTAATATTCCTGAAGTATTAATCGGGAATGGTTCAAAGCGTGTTCATTATAACGGTTCATTCCACGCAAACGAATGGATTACTACATCAGTTATTATGACCTTCTTAAATGATTTCCTTTTATCCTTAACAAATCAAAATTCAATTCGTGGTTTAAGTACTTATCCACTTTATCAGCGAACTATGTTATCAGTAGTTCCCATGGTAAACCCAGATGGTGTTAACCTTGTCATCAATGGACCCTCTGAGGCTGAACCTTACAGAAGTAGAGTAATAGAATGGAACAACGGAAGCATGGACTTTTCTAATTGGAAGGCAAATATAAATGGTGTGGATTTAAACGACCAGTTTCCTGCACGATGGGAAGATGAAAGAGATAGAAATCCGAAAACTCCGGGACCGAGGGATTATGGTGGTGAGGCGCCATTAACTGAGCCTGAGGCAATCGCGATGGCCAATTTAACAAGAAGGAGAGACTTTACTAGAGTTTTAGCTTTCCATACACAAGGTGAGGTTATTTATTGGGGTTATGAAAACATGGAGCCACCCGAATCTGAAGTTATCGTCAATGAGTTTAGTAGAGTAAGTGGCTATACACCTGAAAGAACAATAGAAAGCTGGGCTGGATATAAGGATTGGTTTATTCAAGATTGGCGAAGACCTGGCTTTACAGTCGAACTGGGTACCGGAGTCAATCCATTACCTTTAAGTCAATTTGACGAAATTTATGAAGAGACTTTAGGTATTTTCCTTGCAGGTTTGTATATGTAAAACAAGTCTTACCGAACCTGTAACCTTTTGTTAAGTGTGTGAATATAATGTTTCCGTATGCATTTTTTATTTAAAATAAACTTCCAGTATACGATGATACTGGGGAAATGGAGACTTATGAAAAAACTTTTGCTTTCTCTTTCTGTCCTATCCCTTGCTTTTTTATTAGTAGGATGTAACTTATTCCCTTTTGGACAACAAGGAACTGACTCTGGGAATACTAACATACCTCAACAGGAAACGAACAATAATAATCCAGAGCCTGAACCAAATAATAATGCAGAGATAAATAACCCAGAGCCAGATAATACAAACACCCCCGGCACAAACAGCTCAAACCCACCACAAATCAACAATCCTTCAAATAGTGGTCAAGAGGACTTAGCAGTTGCTTTTCAGACTTATATAGATGAAATTCGTTTACTCGCACCAGAAGAAACAAGAATAATTGATGTATATGGTAGTGTATCAGGTGAAAATTATGTCAATGATGCAATAATGTATGATGCCCTTTACTATGATGTGGTACCTTCTTATACGGAATTTGTAAAAAACTTAGAAAGCATCCAACCAAGTAATCCAGAGATCTTAACTCTACACAATCTATATATTGAAGGGGCAAATATTCAACTAGGTGCGTTTACTGTGATGATATCTGCATTGGAAGAGCAAAGTTATGAATTGGTTGAATTAGCAAACCAAGGATTAGCAGAATCCAGAACACTTATAGGTCAATGGCAAAGTCAAGTGCAGACTCTTTCAAGCCAAACAGGCGTATCTTTAAATTAATAACATCATTATGCAAACTTCTTTTATAGGAGTTTGCATTTTTTATTGTTTGAAATGTGATAAAAAATGTCTTAACAGCCATATTAAAAATGATTTCAACTGAAAGGAGAATTCGCATGGGTCGAGACGATAGTCAAGGGAAAAGTAATAATACAAGTTCATTGCCCCAAACACCTAAGAATTTAAAAATTGCACCTGATAAAGTGCATGAAGAATTTGCTCAAGAATTAGAT
The DNA here is from genome assembly GCA_023168345.1 of Lysinibacillus sp. PLM2. Classification (NCBI taxonomy): domain Bacteria; kingdom Bacillati; phylum Bacillota; class Bacilli; order Caryophanales; family Bacillaceae; genus Lysinibacillus; species Lysinibacillus sp. PLM2. The sequence goes on from AP025689.1 coordinate 3,930,399, forward strand.
GAGCTAGACCTATTAGTTAAAAAATCAAAAAAGAATTCAAATAAAGATAAATAGGAGGACTAGCAAATGGATTATCAACGAGCTCAACAAATCGTAACTTCCCCAAAAGAATATGAAGTTAGTTACAATGGTGTTTCTGTTTGGATCGATAAGCTGCATGAAGATGGAAAAACTGCAACAGTCCATTTACGTCGTTCCTTAGAAGAAAGATCAGAAGTAGCTATTGATGAATTAAAAGAAGAGTACTTAGTTCAATAATTTCTTTGCCCACAGATCTTTTGTGTTCTGTGGGTTTTATACTTTTTATCTGTTTCATCTTTGTATTCGTCATTGCATAAACTGACTGACTATTAAATAATACTACTAAATTTTATTACGGATTTTAATCTCCTTAGTGAATATCTATAGAAAAAATAGAAAATAATGGTTTTATACTAAAATAAAAAAGGACGGTATGATGACTACGAATAAAACCATCATTGCATTGGCTATTGCTATTGCCATCTTAAATATTTTTGATGGTTATGCTACAAGCTATGGATTATTACATAATATTATTGAGGAATTAAATCCTATTATGGATTTTATTATTAACTTAAGCCCTAATTTATTTATTCTTTTAAAGATAACTTTATCATTTTTAATATTATTTATTTCCTACTTAGTATATAAAGGTAGCTCCGAAAAATTCAAAAAAACCTTCATGTTCTCTTTAGCTTTTGTATGTATGATCTATGCTGGAATTATTGGCCTACACTTTACATGGCTTTCAATGATATAAAAAAAGCATTAGGTTGAATAATACAAACTAATGCTAGAAAAAATAAAATATATAAGTTCGATGATTTAATAATAATATGGATAAGTACTTGCAAAAAATACTAAAATTAAAATAACAAATAATATAATTAATACCATGATGGATAAGGCAATAATACTAGTCGTTAGTCCAGCAATGGCCATCCCTCTACCACCTTGGTTGTATAATCGTATTTCATTGAATGCCTTCTTTGATAAAACGATTCCCACTATGCCAAGGATGATGCTAATAATATTAACGTAAGGGATAATTAAAAAGAAAAGTGCCAATATCCCTAAAACCATTGAAGCCACGGCTTTACCATTTGTTTGCACTGGCGGTTGCTGATATTGCAATAAAATTCACCTTTCTCGTTTTTATTCTGGATAAAATCCAGTTTAAATATTAATAAAATGAATTATAAAAAGATGCAGCGATAATAGATACGTATACCCAGAATACGATTTGTAAGCCAATCGCAATAAAACCTGTAACGATACCCGTAATTGCCATTCCTCTACCGAAAGGTTTCTTTAAACCAACAAAACCAAAAATCACACCTAAAATAGCTAAGATAAATGAAAGTACTGGAATAAAGATAAATACTAACGAAAGAATACCTACTACCAAAGCGGCGATACCAATTCCGTTAGTTGGTTGTTTTGGAGCATATTGTTGATATTGTTGTTGTTGTTGATATTGTTGTTGTTGATCCAACTTTTTTTCCTCCTAATAATTTAACTTTTATAGCAATATAAAGGGTATTTATTAATTCGCAGTAGATAATGAATAATACCTAATTATATTCCAAAATCAGTATAGCATGACTTTTTTAATGAAAAATACTCATTTCAATAAAATGGTATTTTAGTACCACTATGAAGAATGCCTTTTTCTAATTTTCATATATACAAATATGGAAATCCCTTTAGTTTTGTTGCTGTTATATTTAAAACGCTTTTTCATTATAGCAAAAAAATACTAATTTAAAATACAAATAATATTACTACTATTGGTAATATTATTAAACTGGAGGATACGTTTTTTTATTTTATCTGTATAAAATAAGGAATGGACTAAAAGGGTATTCCCTTTTAGTCCAAAGAATCTCAATGTTTTGTTTAAGCTGGCAAATACTTTTTTGACTATATAGAAAAATCTACAGATTCTTTATGATTTTTTTTAGGTTTAAATGTTTTGCAACACGTATCACGTGAACTGTTAGCTTCTTCTTTAATATGTTTAAAGTCAAAATCAGAAGCATATTCTGTCTTAGCGTCACTTGAATGGTAATCCATATCTACTTGGATTTTTTCCGCGCCACATAAATTACCCTTTTTGTGAAATACACAGTTTGATACAGAACAATTCACTTCTACATTTGGCACAGCCTCTTCCTCCTCATTGAGATGTTTTGAAGAATACAGATAATGAATCCTTATCTATATTCTTCAAAGTATTTTGTGCATTTTAGAATTTATCATAATACGCTTTTTTAGGGTGCATACTAATGGTAACAATTTAACAAAATGCTCGTGTTGTTAAAGGATTTTTAAACAATTTGGTTTTTATCGTCATCATCCATACGTTTTGTATTTGTATCAGCAAAATCAAACTCTTCTCCTACCTCCATCTGATACTTTGGCTCATTATAATAAGCGCCCTCTGAACGATCTACGTCAAACTGCTTTGCAAGAATCGGGATAGAAAGTATTCCCGCAACGCCTACAATTGAGTAGATGAGGTTTGACATAAAAGTATCAGCACCAAATATAGAAGCAACTAAATTAAAGTTAAAAAATCCAATTAGACCCCAGTTAATTGCTCCGATAATCACTAATGTTAATGCTGTTTTATATAATGCTCCCATTAGTTTACACCTCCTTTTTCCTAATAAATTTGGACTCCTTATAAGATGAGTCAACTATATTTTTTACGTAAGGTTATTTTAAATACGATACAAATTTATCTAGGATGGTAAAAGAAAAGGACTAAAAGAGGATTATTCCTCTTTTAGTCCAAGCATCTCAGGTGATTCAAACAGCTGTCAAACATATCCCTAATTCCATGCAGTGCGTTCACTTACAGGATGATTTTGCTTATTAGGTTTGAACATTTTACTGAAAGTATTTCTGGAATTGTAATTTTGATTTGAAGTATTATTTGAATCAAATTCCGAAGCAAATTCTTCCTGATTGTTCAAAGTGTTCTCCTTTGAATTTGAAATCTTACATACCTTACCATTTGCATCTTTTGTACAATTCATACCAGTATTGTTCACTTCTATATTTGACATAGCTATCCTCCTCACTGATCTGTTATAGAAAAGATAGAAAAGATGTGTCTTGTCTATGCTTTTCAATTATAGTTTGTGCAATATGCATTATTTTTTTCTTATCTTTTTGGAATAAAAATTAAATACATGATTGATAATTAATAAAGAGGTAAATCTAAAAATCAATGTGATATGACTTTTAGAATTTACCTCTTAATCGCTATTCTGAGTCTTCAAGTTCGTCTTTTGCTTTTTTAATTGCTTTTTCTAAAGACTCTTTTTCATCTTGTAACTTGTCTATGTTGACGTTTCGATATTGTTTAAGTAAATTTTCAGCATTTTCAATGATACCTTCTAACTTTTCGCGGGCATCGTAAATATCGCCTCGATCATCTTCATCGATGGCATCATCCAGTTCATCCATTGCAGCTTCCAATGAATCCTCAAAATAGTCAACCTGACTATCCAATTTATCCTCAAATGTATCGACTAATTCCTTTAATAAAGATTCTGCTTCATCAATTAGTTCTAATAATTCTTCTTCTTCATCCTGTAATGTATCTACATTAGAATCGTCATAAGAATCAAGAATATTTTCTGCAGTTTGTACTGCTTTCGTTAAGTCTTCATATGCTCTATTTAATAAGTTGATAGAGTTATCTTTATTGGCCTTTTCAGCATCTTCTATCGCTTCTTCAATATCCTCTATCGTTTCTTCCAATAATTCTTCGTAATATTCTTTATCGAAGGTCTTCCCATATGTTTCATCAACGACCTTTTTGGCATCACGAATAGCTCTTTCTAAAGCTCTTTCATTACTTTCAAGTTCTTTAAAATCAGCCTTTTTTGCTTTTTCTAGTATGTCCTCAGCATTTATAATTAACTTATCTAGCTCATTCAAAACTTTTGATAAATTTTCTTTTTCCTCTTCAATATCTTCTTTGTCATTGTCGTCTTCGGCTTCCCTTAAATCTTCTAACACATCTTCTACTTCTTCCTGAGTATCTTCTAAATCGTCTATAGCAGCATCAAGGGCTTTTTCTAGCTCTTTTATCTCTTGTTCATCGTCTTGCTCTTTCGGTGGTTTTGGACTATCTGTTGGTGTTTCTTCATCTTTATCTGGTTTATCTGGTTTATCTGGTTTTCCTGGGAATTGAATGATTCCTCTGTTATCCCAGTCTTTCCATTGATCCCAAATATCTTGTTTGTCATCATCTCTCTTTAGGTTAATTAAACGAACAATAAATGCCGCTAAATTTGCACGCTTGACATACCCATTTGGATTATAGTTTCCTTCTACAGCTGTTATATTTAACGCACCAAAAGTGCCTACTACCTGATAATGCCAATCATCTTTTTTTACATCTGGATATGTTTTTATTTCATCCGATTCTAATTTAAAAGCAGGGACAAGAATTGCAGCCATCTGAGCACGTGTTAATGGACTATTTGGATTGAATTTCTCTTGTTTTGAAAACACGCCCATTTCTGTTAGCTTTGCAATGGCTGCATAATGGGAATTCTCTTTCGAAACATCTGAAAAACCAGGGTCTTTTACATTTGTTAAATCAAGTTCTAATACCTTTGCGAGAATCGAAGCAGCTTGTGCACGAGTGACATATTGAGTTGGTTTAAAAGTATTATCCTCATAGCCTCCCAGTATTTTAAACTCCGTTAACTTTTGAACAAAAGGATAATAATCCGCATCCTTTGGTACGTCTTTAAATGACAATCCTTCCGCTTTTGCCGATATTGTAACGGGTACTGTGAATAATAAAGCAGCTGCTGAGAACGTCGTAAGTACTTTTTTAAAACTCACTATTAGTAGCCTCCTTCATTTTTTAACTTAATTTCCCATTTCCATTATCGCAAGTTTATCTCTTTCAGTCTATTAATCTCCTTCATTAATTCATTTTTTATAGAAAAACTAAAAAAGTGCCATTATTATTTCTTCCCTTACATTCTTGATATACAAATAAATCACATATCGACACACTTGAAATTAGTGATTAACCTTCCAAATGAATAACATCAATAGCAATCGGACAATTTAAATTCATATGTTCTGTCCTTCTCTCGTTAAATTGAAGGGGATTATTAAGAAGCATATATTCCATCAACTTGCTTTAAAAGAAGGAAGGAAGCTCAATAAAGTGGACCAGAATAAAGAAAAACGTGAAGTGAAATTCATTCCATTAGTGGTCATTTTCCTAGTCGGAGCGATTATTTGGGTTATTCCCCATCCCGAAGGATTACAAGTACGGGCTTGGCATTTATTTGCCATCTTTGTCTCTACCATTATTGGTCTTATACTAAAGCCTATCCCTATGGGAAGTATCGCAATTTTAGCATTAACGGTTATTATGATTACCGAAACATTAACCTTACAGGAAGCGCTTAGTGGATTCCAAAACTCAACCATTTGGTTAATCGTTATCGCTTTTTTCATCTCTAGAGGATTTATTAAAACCGGGCTCGGAACACGGGTTGCCTATCTTTTTGTGCGATTGTTTGGGAAAAAAACTTTAGGGTTATCCTATTCCCTTATAGCCAGTGACTTAATCCTTTCTCCAGCAATGCCTTCTAATACAGCACGTGCTGGTGGGATCCTACTACCAATCATTCGCTCTTTGTCTGAAACATACGGTTCGCGATCTGGTGATGGGACGGAACGAAAAATAGGGGCGTTCTTGACAACTGCTTCTTTTCAGGGAAACATGATTACTTCTGCTATGTTTATGACAGCGATGGCCGCCAACCCTTTAGCTGCGAAAATAGCAGAAGATATTACAGGGGCAACAGTTACCTGGGTGGGCTGGATGGTTGCAGCCTTAGTACCAGGAATAATTAGTTTAATCATCGTGCCATTTATTATTTACAAAATTTATCCACCTGATATTAAAGAGACTCCTTCTGCAACAGCCGAAGCGACGAAAAAGCTTGATGAAATGGGACCTTTAAAACGCGAAGAATGGTATATGATTGGGATTTTTATCATTTTAGTTGTTTTATGGATATTTGGCTCTAGTATCAATCTTGATTCGACTGTAACTGCCTTTATCGGTTTAATGCTGTTACTACTTACAGAAGTGTTAACATGGTCTGATATTAAGCAAGAACAAGGGGCTTGGGATACTTTGGTTTGGTTCTCAGTTTTAGTCATGATGGCAATGTTTTTAAATAGTACAGGTATGATTCCTTGGTTCAGTGATAAGGTTCAAGGATTCATTGGCGAAACATCCTGGTTCATTGCACTCATCATACTTACAATTATTTATTTCTATTCTCATTACTTTTTTGCAAGTAATACTGCCCATGTAAGTGCAATGTACGGTGCATTTTTATCGGTTATTGTTGCAGCTGGTGCACCGCCACTCGTTTCAGCATTGATTCTCGCATTTTTCAGTAATTTATTTGGTTGTTTAACGAATTACGGCAGCGGACCTGCTCCTGTTTTTTTTGGGACAGGCTATGTTACACAAGAAAAGTGGTGGGGAATTGGACTACTTATTTCTTTCATCCACCTTGTAGTTTGGATAATTATAGGTGGTCTTTGGTGGAAAGTTCTTGGACTTTGGTAAAAGCATTATCAAGCAATAGAATTACCACAAATGGAGTAAAATAAAGAAAGACACCCTATATAAGGTGTCTTTTTCTAACATTTTCTTATAATGGATATTCTAGTCTTTTTCTCTGCCTATATCACTAGAGGTAGGAATTAGCCTTTCCCCTATTTTGTGGCCAAGAAGGACTATCGGTATTAATATTAACCCAAAGATAGAACTGATTAAAATATCTGATATCTCAACTAAATTTTCACTTAGCAACCTATAAAATAGATAAATAGTATAAGGTAATGTAATAAAGACTGCTGTCATCACACCAGGAACTAACATTTTAATCACAAGTGACTGTCCGATATGCATAAACACATGGAGTAGTAATACGCTGTTAAAACCTAAAAACATAAGATAAATTTCTTTTTCAGCTGCCAGAAACGTAAATGGAATAAAAACAATAAATTCAACACATACAGCCACGGAAAATTGAGATGAAGTCACATTTGACAGTAATCGAAGATTCTTATGGAATCTTTTTGGGACATTGTTAAAAATTTTTTTATGATGTTTTCGAAACCATGGCTCTATACGAATGATTTCCTCAAAATCATGGAGCATAAAGGCGACAAGGAAAAGCCAAATTAATGAGTTAATACTAATTGACTGGTCAAGGAACTGAATCATAGCAAACCTCTTCTCTGTATACTTATAAAATTTTTTGCGAAAGCTATTTTTCTATCAACTTTTTTCGTATCATCATCCCTATCTCACATTTTCATCCTTTACGGAATCCATATATTTTGGGATAAACCCCTTTAAGATAATACAAACACATTTAGATGATTTTAATCACACTCGCTCTATATTTGTCAATATATTCCTGTGTAAAATTTGTAAACTAGAAATCACAGTTCACGAGATATTATTCAAAGAAAATGGATAAGAGGGGGAACGCGAGTCTTAAAAACTGATAGAAAATGAAAATAGACTATACTAATAATGGATTTGATAAATTAACATTGTGAAAACTATCACACGTAATAATAAGAGTGATACATTTGCGTAATAAAGATATTTTGAAACAAGAAATTTTAGATGCCTTTCATTTTAGACATGCGACAAAAAAATTTGATCCTGAGAAAAAAATCCGATGACGATTTTCGTTTTATTCTAGAAACGGGTCGCTTATCTCCCAGCTCCTTCGGGTTGGAACCATGGCGCTTTGTGGTAGTTCAAAAACCTGACCTCCGTGAAAAAATAAAGCACACTTCATGGGGAGCATTTAGTAAACTGCCAGAAGCAAGTCATTTTGTTATCATCCTGGCTAGAACAAAACTAGATACAATTTATAATTGTTATTATTTAAAGGACCATACTGAATGTATCTCAATTTCCTGAAGAACATCTTGAGAAATTTTTAGAAAGAGTAGAAGAGTTTCAAAGAGATGATTTCAAATTACCTGATGGTGATCGTCCTTTATTTGACTGGGCTTGTAAGCAAACCTACTTTGCTCTTGGCAACATGATGACTGCTGCTGCTCAGATTGGATTGATTCCTGTCCTATTGAAGGATTTAATAAGGATAAAATGAATCAGTTGCTTGATGAAGAAGGGGTATTGGAAGATAGACATTTTGGAATTTCTGTCATGGTAGCCTTTGGATATCGAGCAAAAGATCCTCGCCCAAAAACGCGAAGATCATTTGATGATGTTGTGAGATGGGTGTAGTGATTTTATAAGTTATAACAGCCGATTCGAGTGAAATATTGAATCGGCTTTTTTTATATTTGTACGAGATTTAACCTCTTATCCTACGTATTTAAATTATTTATTTCATTTCTTAACACCCCTGCAAGCTCATACAAGGAATCATACTGTTTGATTCGATAGTTTCGCCCATCCTTCTCCAAATAAGCTTTTTCACAGAATTGTGTGAGTACGTATAGTAAATGCCGATAGGATACACCTAAATAGTCACAAACTATAACATGTTTTTCCTTATAAACCCCTTGGTCAGCGGTTTGTAAAATAAAATCCGCAAGTCGATTTTCAAGCGGGAAAGCGAGGCTTTGTGAATACTTTGCTGCCATCTGGGTTGCTTTTCCACTTAAAAATTTAGTTAATTCCCTCAAGAACTTTGTATCCTCTAGTAATTTTTGTCGATAACGATGAATAGGAAGTGCAAAACAAATGGTCTTCGTGGATGCTTGTATCCCCTTTGTATAATAAACATCATTTAATAATTCCATTTCTCCTATGTACTCATGTGCATTCACAAAATTGATAAGGGATACTTTCCCGTTTTGATGGGTCACATAAATTTTGGCTTTTCCTTCTATGACATAAAATAGAAAATCCGGTCTCATCCCTTCTTGAATAATCCATTCATCTCGTTTGTATTCATGTACTTCCATAAACTCTTCAATTGAAAAGGAGAATAGATTTGCTATTGAGTTATATTTCAAAAACAGACGCTTCTTTTCACCTTTGTAAATTTCCATGTTTCACCTCCAAATATGAGATATCTCATATTAACGTCCTTCTAACCATGATATCATGCATTCAATGAGGGGGGTAATCATGAATACACAACGCTGGATGAGTACACATTTTTTTAGTTTTTTTATGACTTGGGGCATTTTTCTACCTTATTGGTCGGGGTGGTTGATTTATACAAAAGGGATTACCGTGTCAGAAGCGAGCTTCATCATGAGTTTAGGTTTGCTTGCAAGGGGGCTTTCAACACTTTTTGCCTTTCCTTATTTATCAGAAAGGTTTAGCAGTAAAACTCTATTAAAGCTAGCTGCCATTGGTACACTGGTATCACTTCTTTGTTATATTCCTGCAAATTCCTTTACTAGTTTACTTATCGTTACAATCATTTTACACATATTTTACCCAGCACTAATGCCTGCTTTAGATAGTGCTGCCGGTGTGCTTGTGCAAAATAAACAATTAAATCACTATGGAAGAAGTCGTCAATGGGGATCTATTGGTTTTGTCTCAATCGGCATGGTTATAACCATTTTTACAGGTCTGATTGGTGATGAAGTAATATTTTGGGCATTATTACTTGGTGTAATCGGTTTTGTGCTTCTTGGACTTATGCCTACACCTGTTATTCTATCTACAAAGCCGAATGTTGAGTCTAAGCAAAATGTGGGGCTGTTACAGCTATTCCGTATTAAACATTTTGGATTAGTACTCGTGATTGTCGTTTTATTGCAGGCGGCCCACGCTACTTATTACAACTATGGCTATATTTTTCTACAAGATATTCATGCACCAGTATATTTAATCGGTCTTATTATTAACATTGCTGTAATCGCAGAAATCATATTTTTCTCTATTGCAGATAAAAAATTTGGTCATTTATCAGTAGGTTCTTTACTAGCAATAGCTGCATTTGGTTCTTCTGTAAGATGGATATTAGTTTTTGTATTCCCAAATATCGCAGTTTTCTGTGTGGCGCAATCCTTACATGCATTCTCCTTTGCTATGGGACATTTTGCTTTTATGAAATACTTAATCGGCAATATTCCACACGCTCAAATTCCAAAAGCACAAGGGATGTACTCAGCCTTTGCCCTTAGCTGGAGTACGGCAGTCTTTACTATTTTCGGCGGCTTTTTATACGAAATCGAACCAAGATATGCCTTTATTGGGATGATTGTTTGCACCATTCCAGCAATGCTAATTGCACTTGTATATCGAAAGCTTGAGCTTAAAAAGGATGTTTTAGTTTCTATTTAAAAAAGATGAGATTTATCTGATTAAGATAAGTCTCATCTTTTTTATATATTCATAAATATACATTCTACGTTTATAATTTACTGAAAATTCAGTTGTTTTTCCTTATTCAATCGGTTACTATATATCTAAATGATATATATCTTTTAGATAGGTGTGAGCATATTGACTAATTACAACGACACAACATACGCCATATTAGGGATTTTGACAACCGAGTGTAAATCTGGATACTCCATTAAACAGTTCATTGATCGAAGCTTAAATCATTTTTGGAAAATTAGTTATGGGCAAATATATCCTACATTAAAGTTCATTGTCCAAGAAGGATTGGCAGAGGTACAAATCTCATCAAAACCTGGGAAGCCGGATAAAAATGAGTACAATTTAACCTCAAAAGGGAGAGATGTACTAAAAAATTGGTTGGAGCAGCCAATAAAACAATTGCCTACTGAACGAAATGAAATTTTGCTTAAGTTGTTTTTTGGTCGCTATCAATCCCACGAAAAAACTATGTCACTAATACAGAATTACAAACAGGAGTTAGCAATCCGTTATCAAACTTATTTAACAATTGAGCAAAGCATCATCGACTTTAATCCTAACGATGAAGATGCTGTTTATTGGTTATTCACATTGGATTATGGGAAACGAACAACGAAAGCTGCATTGGACTGGTGCGAGTATACTCTAGATAAATTATTTACTAAGGGGGAGTAAGTGGTGACTAAGCATATTTATACAGGACGTCATACAACTGAAAACACAGAGGATATCGTTGTTTTTATTATTGGAATGAGAGTTAACAGGCCGCTAGCTATTCATAAATGGTTGCCTGTATTTAATGCAATGCCAGGGATGATTAAGGAGCTTTATACAAACAAGGAAAGCTTAGGATTTTTATCAATGGAAAGTTATTTCGGACTTCGTACAACTACGATGATTCAATATTGGCATTCAATCGAAGACCTACTCGCATATGCCAAAAATGAAAAGCATTTAGCTGCGTGGAAAAATTTTAATAAAAAAGTAGGGGATAACGACGCTGTTGGAATTTATCATGAAACTTATCAATTAAGTAAAGGAAACTATGAATCCGTTTATGTGAATATGCCTCATTATGGCTTAGGAAAAGCCGTAAACCATATCCCAGTATCTTCAGAGTTAAATACCGCGCGAAAACGGCTTAAAGCATAGTTTTTTCATGGAGACGAACAATAAAGTCTACCAACCTTCTAATGGGTTTTAGCATCTCTTAAAATATTTTTGAATCAATAAAACACTCGCAAATATTACTCACCTAATGTTTGCAGAGTGTTTTTTTGTTAAGTACTTAAGAATTTAATTGCCACAATTTTTAACAAGAAATGTTATGGATTGTTGATAGATTTTATCTTCCAGCCTCTATATAGTTGAAATATAAGGAGATGAGATACATGATTGGTATGAATATTCGCATTTTCCGTAAAAAACTTAAACTTAGTCAAGAACAATTAGCTGAAAAGGTAAATGTATCACGGCAGACTGTTGCCAAGTGGGAAAACGAAGAGGCCCTTCCCGATATTTATAAATGCAAAATACTTGCTGATATTTTTCAAGTAACCGTGGACCAATTATCTAGCAATATGAATGAAGAAGAAGTTAACGAACTTAGTCCAAACGGTAAGCACTTCTTTGGTGTAGTAAAGGTAGGAGAACGTGGGCAAATAGTCATTCCTAAACAAGCACGAGAAATGTATAAAATTCAAGCTGGGGATAAACTAGTTGTTTTAGGAGAAGATGCCACAAAGGGGATTGCTATCTTAAAATACGACGGCTTACTTGAGTTTGCAGAGATGATTCGAAATGCAGTGCCTAAGGAGGAAAACGAATGAGCAAAATTGTCTTTTTTTCGTTACCAGCACATGGTCACACCAATCCTACTATTCCCGTGGTAACCGAACTAACGAATAGAGGCCATCAAGTTTGGTACTACTCCTTTCTAGAATTTCAAGAAAAAATAGAAGCAGCCGGTGCAACATTTATTGCTTGCGATAAATTTTTACCGAAAGTATCCCATAAAGAATTGGACCGTAAGATTGGTAAGGATTTTGCGGCATTAATTGAAATGGTAGCCGATACAACTATTGCTTTAGATGAAAAGGTATGTAGAGAGTTAAGGGAAATTCAACCAGATTGCATTGTATCTGATTCTTTAAGTGTTTGGGGGAAGCTATTTGCTAAAAAACTTGGAATTCCCTATATTTGTTCCACTACATCCTTTGCTTTTAATCAGCATACAGCAAAATTAATGAAGCGGGGTTTCATGGAAATTTGGAGACTAATTGTAGGTATGCAAAGGATTAAAAAAAAGATTAAATTATTGAACAGTTATGGTTATGAAGTGGAGAATTTTGTATCCTTAGTTCAAAATGACAATGAAACAGACACTATTGTTTACACCTCGAGAGAATTTCAACCTATGGCGCATACCTTTTCTGAACGATACGCCTTTGTTGGACCATCTATAAGACAGACTGAGTCCTCACTGAAGAATCAAACTGGAAGAAAATTAGTGTATATATCTCTTGGAACTGTATTAAATCAGGATAAGGACTTTTATCTAAAATGTATTAAGGCCTTTGAAGAAAGTGACTATAATATTGTGATGTCAGTTGGAGAGAAGACGGATATTTCATCACTTGGGAGTATTCCAGAAAATTTCACAGTGAAAAACGTTGTGGATCAAATTGCAATATTACAGAAAGCAGATGTATTCGTTACCCATTGCGGTATGAATAGTGCAAGTGAAAGTCTATATTTTGGCGTTCCGATGGTTCTATTTCCACAACATAGCGAACAAAGACTAGTAGCAGAACGAGTTGCCGCGCTAGGTGCAGGATTAATGCTTACAGGAAAGAACCCAAAAGATATAGCAGCATCAGTAGATGAAGTTCTTTCAAATCATTCATATCAAAAACAGGCTCAAGAATTATCACAATCCTTTAAGGAAGCTGGTGGTTATGTAGCAGCAGCTAATAGGATTCTTTCTAAAATTGAAAAGCTATCTTAACGGCACTTCCTATTTTTCATGTTTTAACTTATATTTCTTATAGGCGATATAATCCCACTCTCTCTTGTACAACTTCTAAAATTTCTATTGGTACTTCTATAATTTTAATATCACTTCCAAGGAAAAGTAGCCAATTTGTTATCTCCGTTATTTCTTCGGAATTATTAATATTGATAAATGTCTTTAAAATGGCTGTGGTTTGAAAAGGATTTGTATAAGAAATTGAAAAGGTTAAAGGATGGTATTTTTTGTACTGGGCAATTGCCTTAGGACCAAGCTCAAGGACTAGGTTAATTTGTTCGTCCTCTTTACTTAGTTTTTCTAAAATCTTTTTCCTACTTATTTTATTTTTCGTCGAATATGATTTTACATCAGTCAGATTATCGACTGGAAAAATCCTCTTCTTTTCATCTTTTAAATCAAAGCTTTCAATGAACCATAATCCTTTTTCACGATAAAGGTGTAAAAGATAGATTGGATAAGACTTGATCTCCTTCTCCTCTTCGATGGTAATTAATAAGTAGCTATCCAAAAGAATGGTTTGAATGAGTTTCTCTAACATAGGATGAGGGAGGTCGGACAGTTCAAGTAAGTCAGGGTTTTTGGGATTAGTTCCTTCAAAAAGCAACATTTGATTTAAAAGGACGAGCTCATCTTGTTGGGTTTCAGAGATGAGTCCGAGCAATTTTTCAGCCAAAGATTGTCGACTCTTTAGATAAGGAAGTTGCTGATTTCTTGTAGCCATAAAGGCAATAAAAAGGGCTTTAATCTCATTATCAGTAAAATGAACATTGGGCAGGACAGAGTTGTTCATGACAAAATATCCCCCATCCCTTCCCACCTCAGCAACAAGTGGCATTCCCATCGCTTCAATTTCCCTAATATCTCTTATCGCTGTTGAACGTGAGATGTTAAATTCTTGCATGATTTCAGATATTGTAAAATGGGAACGATTGTTAATATAGCGCATAATGATATTAATTCGTTCAACTTTTTTCATCGCGACTCCTAAACAGTATCATTTTTTGACATGATTTAAGGTTATTATAAACCCATCAAATGAAAATACAAGTCATTTGAAAATTATAAAAAAGGATGGTTTTGAATATGACAGAGTACACGTTAGAAGAAAAGGACGGCTTTACTGTTTTAGGTTTAGGGATTGAACTTAAGAGTGATTATACTGACTACGTTGGTATAAACAAGGAAAAGTCAGACTTTTGGCAAGCCGTCAAAGATGATGGAAGGCTTGATACATTAAAAAACTTGGCTAAAAATGACTTCATTTTTGCAGTGAACGAAGCTGTGAATAACAAGATGATGCATTATGCAGGTGTCCTGACAGAGGCAACATTACCAGATGTCGAATCGAGAGTCATTCAATTTCCTAAGGGCGAATACCTGGTTGTTAAAGGTGAAGCCAATACAGCTTTTGAACTAAGTAATATGCTTACTGGGATTGCCTTTGGTCAAGTCTTACCAGCAGCAAAGGATTTCGCCTATGTCGGTGGGCCAAATACAACCGTTGAAATGGGAGAACGAAATGGCTTAGTTTTTGGTGAAATGTGGATTCCTGTAGTGAGGAAATAAAAGGAATGATGGATAGAACTGAATCAAACAGCACTTCTCCATGTAAGAGAGTGCTGTTATTTTCTCTTTAGACTTGACTTTTTTATATCTGCGCATCATCATATTAATCTATAATTTTTAAATTATTATTATACAATTGCCTAATAGCCCTTTATCTTAAAATTAGTAATTTACACAGCCTATCGAATAGGATTTTCAAAGTTCCAGTTAGTATAAATTACCGAAGCAGTCACTGGATCTTTCGACGTATCTTCCGTAAAACCGCCGATTAAATTGCCTACTCTAAATGTAGGTTCAAATAACTGTTCTTCTTTAGGTGGTGCTGTTGGACCATCTATCCCCAATTCTGTTTCATCTGTAACCACTACTTTCATTCCATTATCCAACGTAAAGCTCATTCCGTCTTCTCCAACTTCCGTTATGACTCCTTCGATATTAAGAAGGACACTTGCAGCAGGACCTGAATTATCTACCACAATTCTCTCCGTTAAATCTATAGACGACGCTACATCATTGTTTATGTTTGGTAATGTAACAACAGCAACTACAGCGATTACGATACAAGCTACAAAGCCTCCAACTATTAATCTTACGTTTTTCATAAAGCCCCTCTTTTCTTTTGTTTCATATTCCAACATTTCTTTTTGCATTTTGTTTTTAAATTCTTCGGAAGCATGAATCTGATTCATCACATTCTTATAAATACTCATCACACTTTACTCCCTTCTTCTAAAATCGTTTTTAGCTTCATTCGAACCCTTCTCAACTTTGAGCCTACTGTGTTTACTTTCATCTCTAATAGATTGGCAACTTCCGCAGTCGTATAACCTTCGTAATAATGTAAATAAACAATAACCCTATCTTCTTGATCGAGTTCAAAAATTTCCGGGAGAACACTCTGTTCCTCTTTTGCAACAAACGTCATCTCTTCTGTTATCGATACCGTCTTCCTAACGCGGGAAGACTTAAAATAATCCTTGCATTTATTGAAAGTCACTTTGATAAGCCAAGCCTTTAAATGCTCTTCATTATCAAAGGGCTTTTTCTGTTTCATAAGTGTCATATAGACCTCTTGTACAATATCCTCAGCCTCAGACATGTTTTTTGTCTGCTGCACAGCGATTCGTATTAAAGTGTCACTATAAGTTTGAACAATTTCATGAACACGTAAGCCGGCGAACGTTTTCATACTCAAGCCTCCTTCACTTCATAATACGATTCATCTTCAAAGATTCGTGCAATAGATAATTTTTTTCACAAAATTTATTCTATAGAAATAGATTATCAGTTCTTTTACGATATACCTTAATAGAAAAAAGTGCGCGCCGTTAGGTAAATCTTGGCTTCCCCACTCTTCTAATACCAAGGCCTTGGTTTTGAAATAAATTTATCAATTTAGTTTATTTGTATGATTGTACACTTGACGCGGTTTATTTTATTCGGTTACATTTTGATAAAATCATATAGAAAAAAGGAGGCCGTCTTATGTTGAATTGTCGTGACGATATACTTTCTTATACGAAGCAGCTTGTTAACATAGAAAGTATCGTAAATACATCTGGTGAGGGGACAATTGCCCGTTCTCTATTTCAGATCATCTCTTCATTACCATACTTTATACAAAATCCGAGTTCAGTAGCTTTAGAGAAGACGATGAACGATGAGCAAGAAAGATATAATGTCATGGCATTTGTTAAAGGAAAAAAAGGAAAGAGTAACCGCACAATTATTTTAATGGGACATATCGATACGGTTGGGATTGAAGACTTCAACCAATTGAAAGCACATGCTTGTTCTCCAGATGACCTGATGGACGCATTGAAAAAGGATAAACTACCTGCTTCAGCCAAAGAACATTTAGAATCTGGGGATTGGTTATTTGGCCGTGGTGTCCTTGATATGAAAAGCGGCGTTGCAAGTAATCTCTATCTTTTAAAATACTATTCCGAACATCCGGAAGAACTGGACGGCAACATTTTATTGTTAGCAGAATGTGATGAGGAAGACGGCTCGCACGGAGTTCTTTCCGCTTTAAAAACGTTAATAAAGTGGAAAGAAGAACATGGTTTTGAATATATTGCTGCCATTAATTCTGATTTCGTTTCTCCTCGCTTTGAAGGGGATGAAAATCGCTATATTTATAAAGGGACGGTAGGGAAACTTCTACCATCATTCTTTATAACAGGCGCAGAAACACATGTCGGTTCAGCCTTTGAAGGTTTAGATCCGAACTTTATCGCTGCAGAGCTGACAAAACAAATAAATTATAATCCTGAGCTTTGCAACGAGGCTTATGGAGAAACGACAGTGCCGCCAGTTTCATTAAAACAAACAGACTTAAAACCATCTTATACTGTACAAACAGCATTATCTGCTTATGTTTATTATAATTTCTTTATTCATTCTTGGTCTCCAAAAGATGTACTGGACAAGCTTAAGGAACAAGCCATAATTGCTTTTACCAATGCGCTTACTACTTTTGAAGAAAGATATCGCAAATATAGTGAAATTAGTAGTGAACCCTTTGTCTCCCCTTCTTGGAAGCCGAGAGTTTTTACATATGAAGAAATGGAGCAACTATTAATCGAGGAAAATGGTGATTCATTCATCGCACACATGAATAAATTTAAACAAAACCTCCTGACAAATTTAGAGTTAGATACGCGTATGTACGCTGCACGAGTTGTCGAGGAAGCTTGGAAATGGATGAAGGATAAAGATCCAGCTATTATCTTATTCTACTCTTCCCTCTACTCTCCAAGAATTGAAATGACAGGGAAAACAAAAAATGAGCTTAATTTAATTAGAGCGCTAGATGAAGCAGTGGAGACCATACAGCCTGAATATCCATATCCGATTGTTACTCGAAATTTTTTCCCGTATATTTCTGATATGAGCTTTATGGCTTTAAGTGATGATGAAGATGGAATCAATGCTGTTTCAAAAAATAACCCTGGTTGGGGAACAAAACACTATGTTGAGTTTCAAGATATACGAGATATAAATGTGCCCGTGATTAATATTGGTCCATATGGCTTGGATGCTCACAAGAAGCTTGAAAGAATGGAAATGAAATACTCACTCGAAATAGTACCAAATATAACACATCTTGTTATTCAAAATCTACTGTCCTACGAAGAAAAAAGCCTGTAGCTAATCGACAGGAAGTAATCTGTCATTTCCTTAGAAATGTTGAACTTTTCATCAAAAAATGGACAACCGTATATTTAAAATAGATATAGGCATTTGATAAATGAAAACCACCTAAAACATTGTTAATGCAACGTTTTAGGTGGTGGTTCTTTTCATAAATCATACTTACGTATGAGACGGTTCACCGTCACTTTACCCTTCCTTCTAAATCTTTTGCCGTCTTGCTTGTTTCAACGCTTTTCTCATTCTTTAAAGTACCAAATAGATAATCAAAAAATGGATTGGATACGCCAAACCAATAGTTTTCATTTTTAAAATGATGAAGAATATGGGTTTTCTTTAACCAGACACCGAATTTTGACAGCGGTTTGATTGGTCGGTGAGCAACATAGTGTTTCCACTCATATACTAGCAGCATAAGAATAAGCCCTAAACTAAAAGCTAAAGTCCAGTCTAGTTTTTTTGTAATGAAATAAAATAACAAAGATAGAATGATGAAATTCGGAATGCTATACCAAATCGGAAGAAATAATAATTTTAAATCATTTGGATATTTGTGATGGTCATAATGAATCCGTTTTAAGAATTTTAAAAACAACTTATTTTGCGGTGGCTTAAGATGGAAGAAAAAACGGTGAGTTATATATTCAGCAAACATATAGAATACAAGGCCAAATGCAAACCATACGAGTACCATTGCTGATTGAACTACTGTCAATAATACAATCGCAATTCCTAGCGAAAGAATCAGCATGAACAAAATGTCAAAATGGAAAAAGAAGTCTCGATACAGTCCTTTACTTTTCAACATCTTCACTCACTTTCATTTTATTTTCCAAAGTTCCAGACTTTTTTGCATCATTGTTTTAATGATTGCTTCTGTTTTCTGAATATCCTTTTCAAAGAGAGAGTTTAAGAATTCATAGTAGTAGTCCCTTGTAACCTGACGATGTTCAGAGATAGCAAAATATTTTTCAGCTAAAAGTAAAAATACTTCTTTAAAACTATTTAAAATTAGGAGATAGATTGGATTTGAGGACAATCCAGCAAGATTTATCTGTAGCTCCCAATCAAAATGAGCAAAAGCAGCTGCATCCTCCTCTAAATCTTCTAAGTTGGTAAATAATGAAATAACTTTATGCGGATGACGTTCAACGGCATCTTTTATATAAGCAGGAGATAAAACGATACGTAATTCCAAGACATACTCAATGAATTCATCAGGAACTTCCTCATATGAATTAAGGATTCCAACAATCGTCAATAAATTTCCGTGCTTCCAATAGTTATTTACAATTGGGGGCATTCCTTTACGAATAGTAATCCAACCATTTCGCTCCAGTCGCTGCAGCACCTCTCGTATTGTTGGGCGACCGACCTCAAAATACAAAGCGAGCTCCCTTTCCGAGGGCAAGGCTTTATTAGCCTCAAATTCACCTTTAATAATCTTTTTGATAAATTTTTCCTCAGCAACGTCAGACGACCGTATCTTCAAGTCAATAATGTAACCCCTTTCATTTGGTATTACCAATTTATCACTTTGGTAATACCATTTTACATTTCAATTTACAGAATAGTCAAACTATTTTTATTTATTAAATTCCTAATAAGAAAGCGATGAGGTTAATAAAAAGCTTCTAAAATAGCGATAAGTAATGAAAAAAAGACCCATTATGTTGCTTGAAGGTCTTCAATACGACAAATGACATCAAGTTCTATTCTGATAAACACCATAAAAACTCTTGATACAATACTTTAGTTAATACCATATATTTCATGTATTATAATGTTTGTTAGGAGGGGATTCGAATGAATTTCGTATTTGATATTGATGGTACACTTTGCTTTGATGGGAAAACGATCGATCATTCGATTGTAGTTGCTTTAGATAAGCTTTCTAAAGATGGACATGACGTTATTTTTGCTTCTGCTCGACCGATTCGTGATTTAGTACCTATACTCCCTGAGCAATTTAAAACAGGAAAACTAGTTGGCGGAAATGGGTGTTTCATTTCAAATAATGAACAAATTATAGCGGAATCTTTTACACCTCAACTAGTGACACAGCTACATACAATTATTGAAAAACATCAGCTTAATTACTTAGCAGATGGCGAATGGGATTATGCTTATACAGGAAGTGAAGATCATCCTATTTACAAGAATATTAACCAAAGCTCTGCAAAAAATGTTGATATTACTGAACTACAAAAAGTATGTAAATTAGTACTTTTTAAGCCTACTCAAGCTACCATTCATGCACTTAGTACTTTGCCTGTTTGTGTAACAGCTTATAAAAATGAGGATGCCATTGATATTAGCCCATTAGGTATTAATAAAGTTTATGGACTTGAAAAACTTCATATAGAGGATTTCATTGCTTTTGGAAATGACAGTAATGACCAGTGCTTGTTTGAAAAAGCATCTTATAGCGTATGTGTTGGGCAAAACGATGTACATAAATTTGCTTCTTTAACGATTTCAAATGAAGATGTTGCCCGCACTATTTTTGAGGTAAGCAATAAGATTCTTCATATGGAAACTCAGAATTTTTGAGACATTCGTTAGGAGGGATTCGGAGCATTCCATATAGAAATAGCTTATTTTTATAAAGCTATTGGTGTTAGCTATGTAATTTGTTTTTTGCTGACCAAAAAATGATAAAAGACGTTCCACGATTTTCATTTTCGAACTGGAACGTCTTTTGAAGTTGTTAAAAGAAGTTCATATAATTCAGTGTGTATTTCGCAAGTAAAAATTGAGCCATTTATTAATTAAAAACTGAGCCACTTAAACCGAACTATTCTCTAGCCATTCTTTTGTATCTAATATTCGATAAGATGGTCCAACCATGTCTATCATATAAGCTCGATGTGTTAATCGATCTGTTAGAGCTGCTGTTAAAACTGGATCATGAAATATTTCTTCCCACCGATCAAATGATAAATTACTTGTAACGATGGTGGATGCTCGTCCCGCCTAAGGGAAAGATGAGTAAATAATAACTCGGCTCCTTCTTTATCAAAGGAGATATAACCTAATTCATCAATGATTACTAAATCATATTTTTCAAACTTCAGTTCAAATGAGCGTAACGTTCTTTCAGAACGGCTCTCTTTTAACTGGTTTACTAGAGATGATACCGTTGTAAAAAATACTTTATATCCTGCCAAACAAGCTTCAATTCCTAAACCTATTGCTATATGGGTTTTACCTGTTCCAGGTGAGCCAATTAATAAGACGTTTTGTTTTTCTTGAATAAAGTCCAATTTCTTTAAATGCGGGAGGCGAGAGGCCGCATTTTGCGGTAATCTCTCAAACTCTAATTCAGTTAATAATTTCTTTTCAGGGAAATTTGCGGATCGAATGCGATTCGCTTTTGCTCGCACTTCTCGATCTTCCATTTCTTGCACTAGTGCATGGTATAAGAAATCTTCTGCTGTCTGATATTGTTTCCACATATCATCATCCTGTATAAATCCCCGAATGCTTGGTAATCGAAGTTCTTTACACATCTCAATCATTTCTTGTAGCTTATCCATTAATGAAGCACCCCTGTCTTTTTCGTTTCAAATAATGCTGTTATGGCTGAAAGATTTTCGAGAGATTGGGTGGTGACCTCGTTTTTGGAATGTACAGTTTTATGGATGTATTCGCCTTGACTAGCTATGAAAATAATTTTCTCTGTTGTTATTTGAACCATAGGGTTCTTCTTAAGTTGTTCAATCGCTGCTAAGACTTTTTCCAGATTGTTATGTTCTTTTAGATAAATAAGTAACTCTAGAAAATCTCGCTCATTTCCAATATAATAATCTTTGTATAATTTTTTTATTTTTGTTGGTGCTTGACTCAAACATTCACTTTGGGCCAATGCACCTTTCTTCTTTTCAAATGTCCGTAAGTAATGATAAATATCCATTATCCATTGATGGATCTGCCAATTTCGCTTATGTGTCGCAATACAGGCATTTTCACTAAAAATAAGAATTTTTTCCGCACTCGCTTTTACTTTCACCCATTCTCCAACATGTCCTTCTGGAACAGAATAACGATTTTGTCTATAAGTAATCGTGCTATATTTGTCCACTCTAAATTCAAACAACTCAGAAGCATCAAATGGAATAATATCTGTGCTTACTTGTCTAGCAGTACGCTCTTCTAACATTAATTCATGGTGCGTTTGATTTTTCTTATAATGTTTGCGAGAGTTTAATTTCATGATGATTTCTGTTAGATAAGCCTGAGCTTCTTCTAGACTTGCAAACGTATCTCGATGGGCAAATGCTTTCCGACGGATGTATTCTACACTCCGCTCCACATGCCCCTTCTGATTTCCTTTTCTCGGTTCACATAGTCGTATTTTAAAATGATAATGCATCGATAGATTTTTCATACCATCTGTAATCTCACGTTCAGTCCCTATAAAGTTCTTTACCACTGTCCGCATATTATCGTACGTAAAAACTTCTGGTACAAAGCCTAAATAGTCAATACATTTTACATGAGCATCTTGTACGCACACCATTGTTTCAGATTCATATAAATATGCAAATCTATCATTACTATATGGTAGGGTAAATACCGCCATTGAAAGAGAACGTAATGTTTGATCAATGAATAATTTTACTTCTCCCCAGTCAAATTCAATCTCATGACCAGCAGTTGCCTTTTGACGAATAAAGACTTCTTTTTGACGTTTCTCCTCACTATTCACAAAATTTCTAACAGTGGTATAACTAATTTCAAAACCTTCATCTAATAGCTTTTCATGAATATCAATCATTTTTAGCTGTTGCTTGTGCATCTGATTTTGCCGTTTATACTCATTATCTTTTAACATTTTTCGAATACGTTTCATCACCGTAGGTGTTAATGCGCGTTTATTTCCTTTTCGTTTCTTATACGACGGAGGAGTTACATAGTTATCTGTAATAGGTAGTTCTCGAATATCTTGCTTTCTTTTTTCAAGATCCTCTTGAATATACTTTCTAACAGTATTTCGGGAAATTCCAAGCTCCTTCGCAATTTGACGTTGACTCTTATTTTCTTGATGAAAGGCAAGTAACACTTTCTGCTTCTTCTCCAATGAAATCACCTCTATACGCTCCTAACTCTATAAAGTTAGGATTATTTTCATATAAAAGTGGCTCACTTTTCAACTGCGATGGTGGCTCAGTTTTAGCTTATCAAATACATCAGTGAGAATATTATTCGGCTCTATTCCTAATTCATCGTTTAATAGTTGCCGATAATCCTGAAAAACCTTAATCGCATTAGAGTAATTTCCCATCGAAATATGTAAATCCATCATTTGGTTTACTACCTCATCGGAATAGGGATTAAGTTTTAAAAACTGTTGAGAATACGATAATGCCTTTGTTAAATCAACGTCTTTAATATAGTCTATTGCCCTTCTTAATAGAGAAGTCATCAGCTGATGGTACTCTAAATAGCTTTCATTTGCCCATTTATATCCATTCATTTCGCAATAGCCCCCAGAATAGAGATAAATAGCTTCTTCTATTAATTTAATATTACTATTGTCCACTTTACCAGAGTTTGAAGCAATCTGATAAAAAGTGGAGGCATCACAATCAAAGTCCTCCAAAATTAAACAATAACATTGATTTGAGAATGATATAATACTTTCATACCCTAATTGACTAAATAATTTCCTTAAATGAGATATACAAGTATGGAGATTAATTTTTGCTTTCTTGTATTCTTGCTCTGGCCATAAATTTTCAATCAATAAATCACGATGTATGTATGTGTTTTTATAAGTAAAGAGGTATGCGAAAAGCTCTTTTACTTTTGCAGTTTTAAAAGAGATTAGTTGGTTATTCTTAAATACCTGGAACTCATGAAAGCACTGAATAACAAGGGGGCCACTTTCGCCTGGAACTTTATACATATTTAAATGTCAACTATATAATGTACACTTTCGCTCGTTTTAGAATGTACACTTTCGATTTTAATATATTTTGTTTTCCCCCAATCCAACTGGGATGGGGGGAAGTGTTTTTCAAAAGGAGTTATTCCAAACTGATCTTGTTATTCTTCTTTTTCCTTTTTAAGCTACTTCACTTTTCAGCTCATTTAACTCCGTATAAGGATAAAAACTTGATCGCTGACGTAACTCATGTTATTTATCACCTTGCTTCGTATCTTTGCTAAAATGATCTTTTAGACGATAGGAATCCCCGATAATATTGACCACTGTCGCATGATGAAGAACTCTGTCTAAAATCGCATTCGCTATTTTAGGGTCCTGAAATATTTCACCCCATGATTTGAAGCTAGCGTTTGTTGTTAAAATAGTACTTTTCTGTTCATATCGCATGTCTATAAGTTGGAAAAATAGCTTTGCATCTTCTGCGTCAATGGGTAGATAACCAATTTCATCGATAATTAAAAGCCTGTATTTCGAATAGTGTTTGAGCCTGTTTTCTAAGCGGTTTTCAAGTTTTGCCCTTTTTAGATTCAGGATTAAATCATTGCACTTGATAAAATAGGTACTAGTTCTTTTCTTGGCAGCTGCGATTCCAATAGCGGTTGCTAAATGGGTTTTTCCGACGCCACTCGGACCTAAGAAAACGATGTTTTCTTTTTGTTCAATAAAACGTAAGGTTGTAAAGTCCAATATTTGTTGTTTATTAATCGATGGTTGAAAATCAAAATCAAAGTCCTTTGTCTCCTTCAAATGCGGGAAGGCCCCGACCTTTACCATTGATTTGACCATGTTTACTTCCTTCATATCAATCTCATAATCTGTCAGTTTGATTAATGTATCTGTAAATGACAACTGGTTATTTGTCATAAAATCAATGGTTTCATCCAGATGTACTAACATCTGCTTTAATTTTAAATACTCTAAATTCTGTACTAGCTTGTTATAACTACTATTCATTTTTATACACCTCATTAATCGCCTCTAAATTTTTCCTTGCCAGTTCTTCAATGTTCGTAGAGGGTGGTAACCCTCTCGCTAAGGTATTTACGTAATGCTCTGGTTTGTAATTGATTTTTGACTGACGAATAGGATGTTGAACAATTAAATCCGTGTTATAATAGACAAAGATATGGTAATCATAGACTTGTAAACCAACCGTTTTTCCGATGTATCCAGGTGGGACTGAATACTGGTTGGATTTGAAAGACACCATATTAGATGGATTTACTTTCACAAGTATATGATGAATTTTATAGGAATCTCTTATTCGTTCATGTGGTAATGGGGATAAGAGATTTCTTTCATTTTTAGAGCCAGGATTGGAATTTTCCCTGTTCCTTGATGGTAACTATTGTTGATACGATCACAAAGTTTCTGTACATACTGATGAAGCTCTTCATAGTCAAACTTGCCCTGGTAAGCGTGTATCTCATCAAGTATCTTCATCGGGGCTTCTACTTTAGCTTTTGTCCTCGGCCTTCCGGCGATGCATGGCTTCACTTCAAATCCCATATCTTTAGAGAATTGAAAGAATTTCTCATTTACTTTTCCTCTTTGATATTCAGTTCGAGGCTCGTCCATCACGGTTTTCATGTTATCTGTCAAAATGGTTTTAGGAACTCCTCCAAATGCTTCAAAACTTTCCGTAAGGAAGGATAATAATATACTCTGAGACTTGGAGATTGATAGATTGAATGTTCTAAATCTAGAATGGGCAAGTAAGAGTACACATACATTCACATAAAGAATTTCCCCATCTTTAGTAATGTATCTGATATTTTCTTTCCAATCTAATTGTGCTTGTTCAGCTGGAGGGGTTTCAAAACGAATAACCTCAGTAACTGAACTTTTGCGTTTCTCTGATTCAAAATAACTTTGGAATTCTGGTTTACTTAATATGTATCTTCTAAAAGTCGATTGTCCACAAACCAGTCCATGATTATCTTTTAAGTATTGCCATAGTACTCTTTTGTAGTAAAATTTTTGGTTGGATTCCTCTGATAATAGCAGCGCTATCACTTCATAATATTCATCAATTTTTGATGTACGGTTCCGTATAGTTTTCCGCACATAGCCCCGCAAATATTTATCAATAGTCCTCCGATCCACTCCCATATCCCGAGCCAATTTACTCTTATTAATTTTCATTTTCAAATTCTCCATCAACAATTTAAATTTAGGTAAATCTGCCAGACTGTTAATTTCAATATTTGTATTTACGTCAATTTTCATATACATAACATTCCACCTCAGGAATATTATGTAGCTTATTGTCGAAACTGTACATATTTAAACGATCATTACTGTACATTATTAAGTTAGCATTTATATACATATCTTCACTCTGATGCAATTTTTCTTTAACTCTTGTAATCGTCTTTTGCAGACGTTTTAATGAAACAGGTTTTAACAAGTAATCTATTGAATTTAGCTCAAAAGCTTGTACAGCATATTCGGAGTGAGCAGTTACGAACACTATA
The DNA here is from genome assembly GCA_023168345.1 of Lysinibacillus sp. PLM2. NCBI lineage: Bacteria > Bacillati > Bacillota > Bacilli > Caryophanales > Bacillaceae > Lysinibacillus > Lysinibacillus sp. PLM2. The sequence continues at coordinate 3,957,011 of AP025689.1, forward strand.
TGAATAGTAGGCTGCATTGACAAAATTGCTTCGGCTAAGTCCAAACCATTAAATTTCCCCATTTCAATATCCAAAAATGCCACATCAATTTTTTCTTTTTTTATATATGATAGGAGTTCATCGTCATTATTAAATTTATTTAGTACTTTTACTTCTGAAAAGCTTTCTAATAATTTCTCTAGTGATATGAGTGCTATCTCCTCATCATCAACGATAATAGCTCTTAACATTTCTTTACTCCTTTTAGAACACAATTTTTAAAAATTTTCTATAACACAAAATATTGTTATATAATGGCAAAGATAGATTAATTATATAAAAATTTTAAATATTTATAAACTTAATCCTCTAAAAGTCGATTGCAAATATTTAAGAATTGGTTAGGAAGGATTCTGTGACAATCTCTTCTACCAGAAAATAATGAATGAGCTTCTTTATGGTTAGATTTGTATACGTCTACTTCATGAGAAAGTAATAAGAGAAAATTTGAAGGTGTATTATGCAAAAATTTATAACTCTATTTTTATCAGTAATCCTTGTTTTATTTACATTTTTTTACGTGATAAATGTTTATTATTGGAATGATACCGAGCAACCTAATGCTAAAAGTGGTTTATTGGATTTAAGTAATGTGAATTTCGGGGGAAACCAAACAGTCAAATTAAATGGTGAATGGGAATTCTACCCTGGTGTTTTTATTGAACCCGATTCTGAGAGTTTAGCTTTTGAAGCATATCGTGACCAAAAGCAGATAATTAAAGTTCCAGGAAGATGGGACAATTATATAACAAATGAAAAACCTTATGGAACATATCGATTAATCATAAAGGTCCCCCCATTTAACAACTTCGGTGTAAAAGCGGGTATGATAGGCTTCGCAAGTAAGATGTATGTTAATGGAAAAGAGGTTGGGAGCAGTGGGAATGTTACTGATAGATATAGTGAGTTCAATAATTCTGGGTATAACGCATTTTTTAACAGTGACTCCAACAAGCTTGAACTAGTTATACATGTATCTAGCTTTAAAGTTAAAACCGGAGGAATAACTCGTCCTATTAAATTTGGTCCTTCTGAAAATATATTGTTCGATAGGGATCTCTATAAAATGTAGATGCCCTTGTCGTTTCTGGCTATCTATTACTTTCGATAATTTACATTGTTTCCTTTTTACAACAGAGAAAAAATATATATGAACTATATTTTAGTATTTTCTGTTTAATTCAAGGATTTTACATATCTGCAATTAATGAAAGAATATTACATTTGATTCTGCCAAATATTGGGCAAAACCTATTGCTGCAATTACAGCTGATGACGATTCATCTTTCAGTTTTATTCTTTTTGCTATTCATGTTTAGCTTCTTTAATAAATATGCCAATAAGAAAATCGTCATAATTCTTTCGCTGCTGCTTTTAATGCAGTCCTTTTTACTAGGTCCTTTTCAACCTATTGATATTTCAAGTATGGTTCCGGTTATTTACACATCAATTTATATTGTAATATCTTTAGCGCTAGCTTATATTTATATTTTATTTATCCTTATAAGAGCATTTCTTAATAAAATGGAAGGCACACTTTATATTATAAATGTGGTTGTTTCTTTTGCTTGCTATGGAATACTTCTCGGAGTCAATTTTTTATTTGAAGTTGAATTTGGATGGGCCCCAGTTTTCCTATTTTTAGTCATGGCGATAAGTCTATCTTCTTTAATGAGCTATCGGTCAAAGCAAGCTTTTATAAAGATTGATGAGCTGTCTAAGGAACTCATGCATTTTGACTCTCTTAAGGATGAATTTCTTGTTAAGACCTCACATGAACTTAGATCTCCACTACATGTGATTCTTAATCTTTCTAAAACAATTTTAGAGGGAGATGCTGGTCCATTAAAGAAGGAGCAACAAGAAAGCTTGCTGCTTATTCACAATGTAGGAAGAAGATTGGCAAAGCTGGTGGAAAACTTATTAGATGCTGGCAATATTAAAAGAGGGGAAATTTATAACGCTCCTTCGCCTACATCTCTTCAAGTGGTTGGTGATATTATGGCAGAAATGTCTTATTTACTGCCAAATCCGGAATCTGTAAAACTAATAAATCGAACGGACCCTTCTATGCCGATGATGTATGTTGATGAGAATCGGCTTAAGCAGATTCTATTTAATCTTATATACAATAGTATTAAATATACTGAGAGTGGAGAAATAACTGTCTCAGCCGAAGTAAAAGATAATAAAATGCATATTTCAGTATCAGATACTGGTATCGGAATTGAAGAAGAATATTTAACGCGTATATTTACATCCTTCTATCAAGTTGATAACAACTACGGAAATAAAAGACAAGGTTTGGGACTTGGATTGAGTATTACAAAAGAATTGGTAGAGCATTCAGGGGGGAGCATTAGTGTTACATCATCTATCGGAAAAGGCACATGCTTTACTTTTACACTCCCATTAGTAGAAGAAAACCAAGAAGAAAAGATAAATCCTAGTAAGAGTCCTGTCCCTTTCCAACTGGAACCAGTTGTTGATTCTCCTATCAAATATGAATTTCCGATAATCGTTGAAGGGGAGAAGGAATACACCATTCTTGTAGTAGATGACGAACATCCTAATTTAATTACACTAGTGGATATGATTGCTTCATTAGGGTATACCGTCATAGCAGTTGATAACGGAGAATCCGCCCTTGAGGTAATAAATGAAAGAGAAATTGATTTAATAATTCTTGATTTAATGATGCCAAATTTGACGGGCTTTGATATGTGCAAAATATTGCGAAAGGATTTTGATTTATTTGATCTCCCTATAATTGTTTTAACCGCTGCAGGACAATTGTCTGATTTAATTTATTCTTTGCAAATTGGTGCTAACGAGTTCTTGCAAAAGCCAATTATGCAAGATGAATTAAAGGCACGTGTTGAATTTCTTCTATCTATGAAGAAATCTTCAAAAGAATCTTTAATCAATGAACTAACGATGTATTATTCGCAAATTAAACCGCATTTTCTTTACAATACGCTTAATACAATCATCGGTTTAACATATATAGATTCTAAACAGACGAGAGAGGCACTTACACATTTAGCAACCTATTTTCGTGCAAAGCTTGATTTCAATAGCTATCATTCGTTGGTTACACTTGAGAATGAATTAGAATTAGTCCACTCGTATTTAGAAATCGAAAAAATCAGATTTGGTGACCGATTAAGGATTATCTACGATTTAGATGATTCTGCCCACGCTATCATTCCATTAATGACAATTCAGCCACTTATCGAGAATGCTGTCCATCATGGAATTGGAAAGACTAGTCACGGAGGTACTGTTAAACTGTCCGTCCAAAAGGTCCATGATAACGTTAAAATCGTAATTGAAGATGATGGTATAGGGATTTCAAATGAGAAGCAATTGGAATTATTAAATGGCGGTAACTCGCGAATAGGATTTACAAATCCCTTTAAGAAGCTCAAATTAATCCGTAAAGCTTCCTTCACATTAGAAAGTAAGGAAGGGATTGGAACGAGAATCACAATTTTATTACCTGGGGCTAAAGAGTAATTGGGACTGGTATGTGATATTTGACTTACCTGACTATAATAGGCCTTAACGAAATAATAATCCGTTAATTTCTTTCACTATAAGGAAATTAACGGATTTTTTTTTCCCTTTTTATCAAATATTAAATGCATTCTATTTATAAAATTTTATTTCTTTGAAAGTATGTTTTCTAAAGAGTATGTAGAATCCTTCCTATGGAATTTAAGAGATTTTTAAGAACTTTCCTTTAGAATGGTCTTTTGGAAGAGAAATTAGTTATTAAAATCTAATAAATCTTCAAACAGTATTTATGAAGCATTTACTATTTCCCAGGTAGAGAATATTTGAAAAGAGGGTTTGTATGAAAAGTTTACACAAGAATACAGTCATGCTTTTATTAGCCGGTATTACTTTATTCCTGTCCTTTCTAACGCATTTTTTACATAGATATACTTCTCTTTTAGATTCTTATTTATTTGTAAAAGGTGTTAGCAATTTATCAGGTGGTTTACTATTTTTACAGAATCTATTGTTTTTTATCCCCATAATATTATTTATCTGTAGCTTAGCTATACATAAAGTAAATATTAACTCTACATTTTTACCTTGGATGATTGTTTCGACGTTGACTTTTAGTAGTATCTCAATTATTGCGGGTGGAGATGGGTTAGTAGAGTACCATTTTTCTATTTTTATGGTTATTGCTATGATTGCTTATTATGACAACATTAAGCTTATAGTGTTTAGTACGACTATTTTCGCTATACATCATTTAGGGGGGTATTTTCTTTTCCCTGAATTATTATGTGGTACGTCAGACTACCGTTTCACATTACTATTGGTTCATGCAGTCTTTTTAATTTTAACAAGTAGTGCTACAACTTTACTTATTTATACAAAGAAAATAAAAACAAAAGAATATGAAGAGAAGGTAAACGTTCAGCAACATACGTTGAATGAAGTTTTAACTAGTTTAAACAAGGTGAGTAAATCTGTGCTAGACTATGTCAATAAATTAACACAGGGATCGGAAGTTTCTCGACAAACTAGCCGTGAAATAGCCTCATCCATTCAAATAATCTCAAATGGAGCTGAGAATCAAACAAATATATTGGATTTCGGTGTTCACAGTGTCCATGCAATGTTATCTGAAATCGAACAAATAAAAGAGAATTCGGATTCAGTAAATAATAATGCGCTCGTGACATCTAACCAAGTAAAGAAAGGTATTAATACAGTCGAAAATATGGCGAAGCAAATGCAAGTAATTACTTCCACTGTTGACCGTGCAAACTCAATGATAATAAACCTTGTAAAACAATCAGAGGAGATTGGTAAACTGGTTTATGCTATTTCTTCTATCGCCGATCAAACTAATCTTTTAGCCCTTAACGCTTCAATTGAAGCAGCAAGAGCTGGCGAGCAAGGGAAAGGATTTGCAGTAGTGGCGGATGAGGTTCGCAAACTCGCCCAACAATCTAATCAATCAGCAACAGAAATTCAAACGGTTGTCCATTCTATACAAGACTATATTAATGTGATTTCTGAGAAAATGAATAAGGGATTAGACGAAGTAAAAATAGGGCTAGAACAAATTGAGGAAACGAAAAATGTATTTGAAAATATATCATCTTCAACAAAAACCGTTAGTAATCAATTTAACGAAGTTTCTAGTGCCACAAACATTCTACTTACCAATTCGAAGCAAATGAATGATTTAATGAATCAAATATCACAAATATCATTGGAATCTTTTAAAGATATTGAGAGTATTGTTACATCTGCCGAAAAGCAAACAGATGCAAGCGACTCGCTAAATGATATATCCATCTCATTAAAAAATTTAGTGAATGAGCTCGACGGTATCGTAAATCATATTAATTCAACTTTTCATCAATTAAATACAATGTGATTATTATCGACTATCGCTATAGTGGTTAAAATGATGACGAAAGGCTACTTCGTCTATAAATGAGGCAAGCGTCTATAAAATAGCACTACACCCCAATTTTTTAACACAATTTGTGATAAATAATTGGGGTGTTTTTTTTGAATTTATTTATTGTCTGATTAGTTTTTCCGAAAGTAGTTTGGTAAAGAACTCAACAGAATCATTGTTATTATTTCCTAATGTAATTCTTAAAGTATAGCAAAAGCATCTTTAGAGTATTGAGGGTATCCAACCTTTTAAGAATGCACCACCATCTGGGTGATTGCCTACAACTAAATCTCCACCATGTTGTCTAATAATTCGTCGTGAAATAGTTAACCCTAAACCTGCTCCTCCAGTTGAGCGATTTCTTGATGCTTCCCCTCGATATAATGGTTCAAATACTTTTTGAATATCCTCCCCAGAGAATCCCACTCCTGTATCTCGTATCGTAAAAGTTACACAGGTTTCGTCTCTGTTGCAATTAATGAAAATTTCACTACTTTTTGGAGTATGTCTGACCGCATTATCGATTAAGTTATTCATGGCTCGTTCTAATAGGTGTGAATCTCCCTTTATATTGCAATCACTTGTCAAATTATCTGCAATGATAGAGATATCCTTTTGCTCAGCCTGAGGGCTTAGACTTTCAATCGCGTTCTTGAGAACAAGGCTCAGGTCAATTATATTTTCATTTAGTGTCATTTCTTGGTACTCTGTCTTCGCAAACGTGAAAAGATCCTCTACAAGCCGGTCCAACTGATCTGACTTTTCCTTACAAACAGCCAAATACTTTGCTCTCTTTTCAGGTGAATTAGCAATACCTTGCTCTAAGCCGTCTAAATAACCCCGTAAGGCAAATAATGGTGTCCGTAAGTCATGGGCAACAGCAGCAATTACAAATCTCCGTTCTTCTTCCAATTCAATCTGTTGTTGAAAAGACCTTTTTAAACTATCTATCATAACGTTAAAACCATCATGGACTTCAGCTATCTCAAAAATTCTAGAAGAAGGAATTTTGGTATCTAAATCTCCTTCTGCAATTTGGCGAGCACAAAGACTCATTTTCTCAAGAGGAAGGAGAATATATCTTCGCATTATATAAGCCACAATCAAAAAGGATAATAGAAGTCCAGTAAATGCCGCTACTATTTGAGTCACTTTTGAATCAGTTGAAATTCCAAGATTAAATGACTTTGTTTCAAAAAAATGCGCACCTACATAAAATATCCACGGAAAAATAAGTATAATAAATAAACTTAGAATAGTGAATTTACGAATGCGAATGGTTTTCATTTTCTTCTCCTTTAAAGCGATAGCCTATCCCCCATACGTTCACAATAAATTGCGGATTATTCGGATCAGCCTCAATTTTCTCACGAAGCCGGCTTAAATGAACACGAATTGTATGTTTATCACCAATTCCTTCCCAAAACTTCTCGAGTAATTGGTCATATGTAAAAATGTATTTAGGATGTTCCGCAAACAATCGTAGTAAATCATACTCTTTAGGTGTCAGTGAAATAGGCTGCCCTTTTATGAGCACTTCCCTTGTAGACAAATCCAACGATAGACGCCCATAGTCTAAAACCTTCCTGGATGCTTGTTTAGAACTCGAACGCCTTAAAACAGCCTTCACTCTTGCAACAACCTCACCCGGTGAAGCAGATTTGACTATATAATCATCTCCTCCAAGTGCAAGTCCGCGAATTTTATCTACATCATCACTTAGAGCACTCAAAAAAAGAATTGGGATATTGCTCTCCGTGCGAATCTGCCTACATAACTCAAAGCCGTTTTGTCCCGGCATCATTATATCCAAAATGATGCATTCAATTGTACTTTGTTTCAAGATAACAAGTGCCTGAGCAGTGTCGTAAGCTGTTTCTACATAAAAACCTTCATTTTCTAAAAAATCTCTCAGTAGCTCTACTATACTTTTATCATCGTCAACGACTAGAATTCTCTGTCCTTCGCTCACGAAAATTCCACCTTTCCTCAGGAACCACACCTAGACTAACAATATTAAAATCTCAAATTCAGTTTATCATCTTTTCAATGAAAAATAAGTTTTATGATGAATTGTGATTATTTTGTGATTGTTTTATAGCCTCTTTTGAGATATTCAAAGATTATTCTTTAATTGTGAAACAATCAGCACATGGTTATAACGTTATACTACACACATTAACTACTTTAAAAGGGGATTTAAAAATGGGTATTGTAGATCAAATTTTTTCATTCTTTCCATTCGGAGCTTTGTTTGCCTTACATTATTCTGTTTTGTAGCGGTTCGCATGTACGCAATACGCTATCGTTATATGCATTCCAAGCAAATGGACCGTCTTAAAGACCTTGTAATCAACGGGGAACTAAGCGAGGCAGAATATCAAAAACTGAAAAATCTTTTTACAAAATAAAAATAATCGAACTGAAATCATTTTAAATGGAGTGAATATATATGCATATTCAAATTGTGTTGTTTGATGGATTTGACCTATTAGACGCTATCGCACCTTATGAAGTATTTACTGCTGCTGCGATGTACTCAAATGAAGACATTACCGTTAAACTCGTTTCCGCTGAAGGGGAACGAATGGTGACAAGCGGAGTAAATCATTTACAACTCCAAGCCAGTGATAAACTTGACTTAACCTGTAACGGAATCATTCTCATTCCAGGTGCATCTGGTTCTGTTCATGATAATGTACCTGATTCAGTACCTGTTAGATTACGACAAGCAGCAGAAACTGAGTTAGGTATTTTACTAAATGAAGCGATGGAAAAGCAAGATATTTTGCTATCTACAGTTTGCGGTGGTTCTCTCATTTTAGCAATGAGTGGCTTATTAGAAGATCGCCATGCTGTTACCCATCACATGGGGATGGGGCTATTGAGTGCTACTAATGCTATTCCAATTCATGCACGAGTTGTAGATGACGGTAATCTTGTTACTGGTGGCGGTGTTACTTCAGGACTCGATGTTGCCCTTTACTTAGTTGAGCGAGAATTTGGTCCCCGTATAGCACATTCAGTGGAGCAACTTTTCGAGTACGAACGCAGGGGTACAGTTTGGAAAGCAGAAGGAAAAACACCAAAAGAACACCAAGAAGGAATTCAAGTTGAGGAGCTATGTCATCATTCTTCTCAAACCAATAAAACAGAGGATTTTCAAGGAAAATGGGATACTACAATCTCCACCCCTATAGGGAAACTCTCTGTTTTATTAAACTTAACTACTAGAGATGGACAAATAATAGGAACGGCAAAGCAAGGAGAGAACATTGTCACTTTAGATAACCCAATAATAGAAGGTAATCAATTAAAGTGGTCCATGAAAGTATATAAACCAATGCGTCTTAACTTAAAATTTAACGTTTCTGTAAATGGAAACGAGATGATTGGTGAAGCAAAAGCAGGGATGCTACCTGCATCAAAGCTAATTGGGCATCGAATTATATAAAACGGAGCTTAAAACGGAATACCGGAGGATATCATTCAAATGAAACAAAAAGTAAGTATACTTATTTTAATCATTTCAATAATGTGGATGCTTCATACATTTTCAAAGAATTTTATTGTAGACCCTCAATTCGAGAAATTTATTGCTAGAAAGGATCAAATTCTAACAGATCATACCTTATGGATTTCAATGATTCGAATTCATATCATACTTGCTATTATTTCTCTTATAACTGGACCTCTTGGCATTATAAAAGCAATTCGTGATAAATTTAGAAACTTTCACCGTTGGAATGGTAGAATATATGTATTGTCTATTGTTTTAAATTTCTTCCCTGGCGTCTATGTCTCTTTCTTTGCTACAGGAGGATTACTAAGCATAATTGGATTTCTAATTTTAAATACAATATGGCTTTCAACGACTGTCCTCGGATTTTGGTATATTAAAAGACAGAAAGTTATGTTGCATAGCCAATGGATCACTCGAAGTTTCTTTCTTTCCTTTGCAAATATTACTATTTATATAATTGTAACCCTCTTACATCACCTAATGAATATTCCTTATGGAGATTCCTACACTATAGCACTCTGGTTAAGTTGGTCTCTTAATCTGCTTGTGGCAGAATTTATGATTAGAAGGAGATTGTTTTTTTAAGAACTTTTGTGTTATTGCCGTTGAAAACTAATCCATAGTGTTATTCGCTCAGATATATAGCATTTCATATTATATAAAAAAGGCTTACTAGAGTAAGCCTTTTTTTAATAAGCACGAGATTTCTTTATCTCTTCACTAACTATTTATATATCGAAAGTAAAACTGTACCCTACCATACTTCTAACACCAGATTTAATGCTATTCTCCCTGATTGAATATTTTCTCACTAATCTGATGGAGAAACTTCGCCCACTTTTCTTGAAATTCTGGTTCCTCTAGGGTGTATCCAGTTATAATTTGTGTGACGTTATTGTATAAGAGCGGATAGATCGTAAGACTAGACATCATTAACGTAATGAGAGCTGGGTCTAAATCCTTTGGTACTAGTCCTAATTCTTGTTTTTTTACCATGTCAGCATTATAGGATTGAAGCACCTTCTTTCTTGCTTCTTTTCCATTGGAATCCTCAGGCAACTCTTCAATGGCTTCCCAAGCTGTATACTTCAGGAAATCTTTTAAATAATTTATATTTACCTTTAATCGAAATTCTGCTATATCCACAGGATTTGTAGGCAACGTTAAATTTTCTGTAGGGACTGCAGCAACAAAGTTATCAATTGTCTGATTAATTAAATCATCCTTACCTTTAAAGTAATGATATATCAGCTGTTTTTTCACTCCTGCTCTTTTTGCAATCGATTCGATTCTAGCACCATTATATCCCTTTTCAAAAAACTCTTCCTTCGCAGCATCAATTATTTTTCTTCGGGTACGTTCAGCATTTCTAATCTCACCCATTGTTGTAATCCACCACCCAAATACTCTTTCTATATTGTCATCGTAATTACCTACCTAACAAAAGTCAAATTTACTTGAATACTTATTAAGTATTACTTGACAAAAGGTAAGTTAATTTTTATTCTTGGTATAACTTAACATTTGTTAAGTAATTTTTAAGGGGTGATGGAGAATGACGTTAAAACCAAGTATGACATTTATTAACCTTCCAGTTAAAGATTTGAAAAAATCAATGAGTTTCTTCAATCAAATCGGATTTTCGTTTAGTATGCAGTTCACTGATGAAAATGCTGCATGTATGATAATAAATGATCAGACTTTTACAATGCTTTTAACTGAATCACACTTCAAGAACTTTACTAATAAGGGGATTGTGGATGCCACAACACAAACAGAGGTTTTGGTTTCCTTGGCAATGGAAAGTAGGGATGAAGTGGATGCAATTTTAGAAAAAGCAATTGAAGCCGGTGGTAAGCTCGCATCAGAACGACGGGATTATGGATTTATGTATCAAGTTGGTTTCCAGGACCTTGACGGTCATATTTGGGAAGTGTTTCATATGGAGCAAGAACAATAATTAAAATGTAATTGGTGATGGAATATATGTTGAATGAAATCAATAATTCCAACTCCCATTTAATGAAAGAATTAATGGTTAACTAACACTCATAATTTTGAAAATCAAAAAGGCATAGATATCGTGATATGCTCCCCATTAGATAAACAGGTTTTATTTTTTAATCTGTCTACCTAATAGGGGGCATATCAAAGCTTTCCTCGGCTGCCTTTATATTTTTAGCAACGGTTGAATCAATTTCTCAAACGCTTGAGGATAGTATGATATCTCGTAATAGTCTCTACGTTTGCTAATCTTCCCTTTGCAGTCCCTAGTGGGAAATAATCACCAAAAATAAAACTGTTAAATGTTACTGGCACATCACTGCTAGTTACATAATTATTTATTCTCGTTGATAAACTCTCTTGCTACCTCAGTTGCAACAGCTACTACAACCGCTCCAATCAATTTTTCCTAAATTATACAAATCACCCCTACATCATTGTATTGTCATATTGCTATACTTCCCACTTAGGTTTAACTACAATCACCTTTAACAGCCCCCTATTTTTTTGAAGATAAAAAGCCCTAACATCCCTTTCAGATGCTAGAGCCTATGAGTCAATTAAATACATTATATAAATATCCTTTTTCCTTTAATGATAAAAAACATTCATCTCCTAAAATGATATGGTCGAGAACTTCAATACCTAGACTTTTCCCCACTGCCACTAATCGCTCCGTTACCTCAATATCTTCTGGACTAGGTATTGGATCGCCAGATGGTCAGCTACAATATCTGTATACAGAAATGGATTTCAGTAGAAAATAAATTACTACAACAGCTTGTTCCTTTATAATATTAGTTTGATTGTTTTTAAAGGATGAAAATAAGGAGAAAAGTTGATGAAAATACGGTTCGGCTATGTAGCAAACGCATTAGGCTTATGGGATGCAAGTCCATCAAAAACTTTAACTTTTTCTCGGTATTCAATACTTCCCAAGGATGAGCGAATGGAAAAGTTGAAATCGATCACAGCACAAAACCTACATCACACGAAAAGAATTTTGTACTACAATATCGCACATGAAATTGAATTATATCGATTTTCAAGTTCTATTGTACCTTTAGCAACCCACCCTGAAGTGATGTGGGATTTTTACACGCCATTTAAAAATGAATGGGAGGAACTTGGGAAAATAGTAGAACAATTTAAGCTTCGTGTAAGCTTTCATCCCAATCAATTTACACTTTTCACAAGCCCAAAAGAAGCAGTTACAATGAATGCTGTAAAAGATATGGAATATCATTTCAGGATGCTCAAAGCCATGAATGTTCTTCATACTAGTTTAATTAATATTCATATAGGTGGGGCATATGGGGATAAAAACACATCATTAGGCCGATTCCACCAAAATCTGAAACAATTACCAGAGGAAATTCAAAAGCATATGACGCTTGAAAATGATGATAAAACGTATGATGTTGAGGAAACACTTAGGACTTGTGAAAAGGAGAACTTCCCTATGGTGCTCGATTATCATCACTATATGGCAAATAAAGATGAGGATAATCTTCATCTGTTCTTACCGCGTATTTTTAACACATGGAATTCGACGAATATGGTACCGAAAGTCCACCTTTCTTCACCGAAATCTGATCAATCCTTCCGTTCACATGCTGATTTTGTTTCTTTAGATTTTGTCCTCCCCTTCCTAAAGATGGCACGCGAGTTGAATCGAGATTTTGACATAATGATAGAAGCAAAACAGAAGAACCTTGCAATGCATAGACTTGTAGAAGAAATAGCCGCTATTCGAGGAGTCAAACGTATTTCGAGTTCATCTGTGGAATGGTAAATATAAAAGAACACTCTTATTGAACGATGGTAGAGAAAGTTATCCTACTTTCTCCGAATTTCGCTGATCGCCAAGTTTTTTGATAGACAGGCTTAGTTGCACTATTGCGGATAAAAACGTTTTATACTTTTTTACCCTTCAAAAAAAGATGAAATCTTTGGATTTCATCTTTGTCTTATAAATATCAAGATAATCTCTATTGCTTCATTTGCCCCATCTCATTTAGACAATCCATAACAAGCGTAACTCCCTGACTCACGGAAGCTCCACCGCCAAATGCTGCAGTCACTGCGATCGTATCAAGTATTTCTTGCTCAGAACATCCATGATCAAGACATCCTTTTGTATGGTAAATGACGCAATACTCATCTTGAGCATGAATACTAATCCCTAGTGCAATCAAATGCTTTTGTTTTTTAGTTAAGGCCCCATCTTTAAAGCATTCTTCAGTAAAAGCATTAAACTGACTTACAAATTCGGGCATCTTTTCGTTAAATGCACCAAGCCCCTTTTTATATTTGATCAGTGCTGCTTCTGTTTGATTTCCAGCATTCAATTCCATATCCAATCAACTCCTTGTTATTTTTCAGAGCAAATTTATTATGGGCCAATACAAACACATATATTTGTTACCAATTATTTACTTCCCATAATCATGAAATCATAACTATTGAAACAAGAGGGATACTATAATCACTCTTTAAAATGAAGGTGATAGAATGGAAAATCAAAATTATCAAGCTGGCGACATTGTTTATGTTTTTTACAGAAATCCCCATACTCAAGATGTTGCGAATGTTCAATCAGCAGCAGTGGTAAATAATCCTGAGAAGGAGGATGAATTAGCTTTGTTTTTATATGAAACCTATTATCCCCTATCAAATGAAATGGCTGTATACCCTTCAGAAGAAGAAGCAAACCAGGCATACAACTATTATTACGGGGACGCTTCTGAAGGATTTTTGCAATGAATAACCCATTTACACCCAAACTTGTTTATTTTGAACCAGATGCATTGGATTATCCTTTAGGAAAAGAACTTTATGAGAAATTTAAAAATATGGGTATTGAAATTCGAGAAACTACTTCCCACAACCAAGTAAGAAACCTACCCGGCGATAACGACTTTAAAAAATATCGTGTTGCCAAATCAACACTTGTAGTAGGAATTAGAAAAACGCTTAAATTTGACACCTCCAAGCCTTCCGCTGAATATGCAATTCCTTTTGCAACTGGCTGCATGGGTCACTGCCATTACTGCTATTTGCAAACTACCATGGGGAGTAAGCCATATATCCGTACATATGTAAATGTAGAGGAAATCCTAGAGGCTGCCGACAAGTATATGGCGGAACGTGCTCCAGAAATAACAAGATTTGAAGCTTCCTGTACATCCGATATTGTAGGAATTGATCATTTAACCCATACATTAAAAAGGGCAATAGAACATTTCGGAAAGTCTGAGCTTGGAAAACTAAGATTTGTTACAAAATTCCACCATGTAGACCACTTGCTTGATGCCGAACATAACGGAAAAACAAGATTCCGTTTCAGTGTAAACGCTGATTATGTCATTAAAAATTTCGAACCGGGGACTTCTTCTTTGGAAAAAAGAATTGAAGCAGCAGGAAAAGTTGCACGGGCTGGCTATCCACTAGGATTTATAGTAGCACCAATCTATCTTCATGAAGGGTGGAAGGATGGCTACTATAAAATGTTTGAGCGTTTGGATGCTGAATTGCCTGCTGATGCTCGGGAAGACCTTACTTTTGAGTTTATTCAGCACCGCTTTACCAAGCCTGCAAAGAGAGTGATCGAGAAAAATTACCCCATGACAAAATTAGAATTAGACGAAGAAAAAAGAAGATATAAGTGGGGGAAATATGGTATAGGTAAATATATTTATCAAAAGGAAGAAGAAGAGGATATAAAAAAACATCTGTATATGTATATGGAAAAGTTCTTCCCCAATGCAAAATTGGAATATTTCACTTAAAGATCTGGATTATGAACATAAGCAAAAAAGCACTATTTGCCATGCAAAGGTGCTTTTTTATAATCATACTGCCGGTGTCCTGCGAAACTCCTTTTTTCCCAGAGGATACTCTACCACTAAGAATTCGGCTCCTTAATTAAATAGCTCGCCAAAGTAAAATAAGCGGAGATTTTCCGGTAATATGCAGTATGTAGCTCATTTCGGGGTTAAATAAGGGTAAGTTTTCCGGCTATGCAAAGAAAAATCCTTCATTTTCATGATTTTCGACTGGATAGGCGGAATCTCTCCGTCTAATTAGGCTATTTTTTATTTGAATTTCTAATTAAGCGGAATTTGTCCTCCTATGTCAGATCAGGCTCTTAACCCGAACGTTTAATCGATATAATACCGGCATAAAAAAACCATCAAAAACGCTTTTAAATCCACGTTCTTAATGGTCTTCTTTCATACCCTCATTTACTTATGGTTAGGTTCACCTCACCATGTAAAAAATGCAGTTTTTATATAAATCTATTGAAGCCTCTACTTCTTTAGCAACTAGTTCAACAAAGACTATGTAATCCCCTATCGTAAAAGGGAACACCTGATAACCAGGAAGTTCCCTTTATTTCGTTAGATGAGAATACACATTAAAAACAGACAATCTAGCCCATATATACGCTGTCACACGTTTCAGCTTTGGTTCGTAATAACACCTCCATCAAATTCTCCAATACGTGTATCTATTTTCCTACTTGTTGGTGTAGAATCCATCCAGTGTTTGGAACAAAAAACCTATAGCTACATTTTTTGACACATTACGAAATAAAAATCGTCTAATAAGCAGAGACCTATCTAGGAGGATCAAAATAAATGCAAAACGAAAGAGAGATTATTTCCAATTGGTTTTTTCGCTATAGCCAAGATGTTTTCAATTTTTTAGTTTACTATTCAGGAACTCTTGATGTAGAAGATCTCGTACAAGAAGTGTTTATTAAGGCAGCTAAAGGTATGAGCACCTATCGAAACCATGCGACGCCCAAAACTTGGCTCTTTAGCATTGCCCGTAATCTAGCAATCGACAAAGCGAGAAAGAACAAAACGAAGATCAGTCGAACGAATGTGGCTTTCCATGAGGAGACTTTGGATCAGCACATCGGATTTTCTCCTGAGCAAATTCTAATAGACCATGAGGAGAAACAAGAATTGTACAGTAGGATCAATCAGCAAAAAAAGAAATATCGGGATGTACTAATTTTAAGGGGCATTCAAGGATTGTCCGTGAGTGAAACAGCACAAATACTAGGATGCAAAGAAACCGCCGTCCGAACCAACTATCATCGTGCAATCAAGGCGTTACAAAATGAACCGAATTGGAGGGAATCTTATGAAGGATAATCTAAAAAATGTCGAGGAGAAATTAAACGAATTTCCGCCATACCACATGAGCCAATCTACAAAAGCTATCCTCCATCAACAAGTAATGGACACCCTTGAAGATTCTGAAATCCGACAAAAACGAAAAGGAGTGTTTCTCATTAAAGCCAAAGTAGGGGTTGTTACGGTGGCGGCTGTCATTATCGTTAGTATCCTATCCGTAATTCTATTAAATGATAATCCAAACTCATCCAGTGGAGAGAATCCTATACCAATTAATCAGGATGTTGACCAAGAAATTGAAAAGACGCCTGGCGAAGAAGAGGACAACAATTTCTATGATCCCGTCCTGCTCGAGCAACAAGCTACAGAGATTCTTCAAGCAATCCATGACCAAGATATGGATGTACTATCCAGTCATGTACACACAGAGAAAGGTTTACTGTTTTCCCCTTATTTTTCTGTAATGGACGATACAGTAAGATTTGAAAAGAATGAGGTACCATCACTATTAGAAAGTGAGGAAACGTATTTGTGGGGCTATGGAGAAGCGAACATGGAAATACAATTAACGCCAGCGGACTATTTCGACAAACATCTTCAAGTAAATCGATTCTTTAAATCGGATGAAGTCTTTGTCGATACACAAAATCAAGAAGTGGACCCTACCAATTATTTAAAAACGGTTTTTCCTGATTCAAAAATCGTTGAGTTTTATCATGCTGGTACCGAACAATATAGTGGAATGGATTGGAGAAGTCTCAACCTGGTTTTCGAACAAGATGAGGAAGGTGCGTGGCGTCTAGTGGCAATAGTAAACAATCTCTTTACTCCTTAACCGTGCGTATGCAAATTAGATATCTGCTTTAGTGTTTTTTAACATCAAAGAAAGTAAAACAAGAAACAAGCCATCAGACTAGGAACAGTACTAGTTCGATGGCTTAATTTTTATTTATTCTTATTTATGATACGGTTCACCCTTCATAATCCGAAAACTCCTATAAATCTGCTCTACCAACACGAGCTTCATCAATTGGTGTGGTAATGTCATACGGCCGAAGCTTAGTTTTTCATCCGCGCGTTTCAATACATCTTCATGTAGGCCGAGGGATCCACCGATGACAAAAGTGATCTTGCTCGTTCCATAGGTCATGAGTGATTCTAAACCTGCTGCCAGTTCCTCAGAGGATTTCATTTTACCGTCAATAGCTAGGGCGATGACGTGCATGCCATCACTAACCTTTGCTAAAATTCGTTCTCCCTCTTTCTGCTTTACGATTTCCATTTCGGCTTGACTTAATTGTTCAGGTGCTTTTTCGTCTGGCACCTCGATGATATCTATCTTTGCATAGGCACCTAGACGTTTAACATACTCGTCGATTCCCATTTTTAAATATTTCTCTTTTAACTTACCAACCGAAATGATTGAGATATTCACAGCTTATCCACCTTTACAATTCTTTCACAAAAAACAATCCACAAAGTGGAAATAGAAAGGGTATATTTTACCACTTCATCTTCAAACCACATGTTACGTGAATTTTTATCTGTTTTCATTGCCATTTAAATTACTATACACAGTTTATACACATTTACATTTTGTTTACAAACATTTTATCCACAAAGTTATCCACATTACTCACAGATGCAACCTACATATTGTGTAAAGTTATTTACTTGATACAATATATGTTGCAGGTTCATCACAGTAGGAACATTTTGTGGATAACTTTTCTTCCTCTTTCAGTTTATCCATAATAGGAAACGCTTTTGTTTCTGCTACAAACATATCTAAAGCGTGATCTATATGTGTTTCACAGCTATATTTCTCCATTTACTATAACTCCTTTTTGTTTGAAAATTTCCACAAAGTTATTCACATTTTTCTCATTTTATCCACAAACCATTGTAGCAAACAAAAAAGGAGTAGGAAAGAAATAGCTTTTCTTCCACTACTCACTGTGTAAAAACTCTGTTCATAAACTTTAGTTATCCACATTCAATCTGTGATTATTGTCGATAACTACTCATCAAATTTATATTATTTATTATACATTTGTACCTTCTGTTAATTTTAAATTCAGTTCAACAATTTTACCCTGACGGTATACTTTCATATTGATCGTATCGCCAATTTCCGTTTCGTTGTATAAATGTTGACGTAAATCGATGGAGTTCTCAATTTTTACGCCATCCATCTCAATGATCACATCATATTGTTGTACACCGGCGCGATATGCAGGTGATCCTTGTACAACTTCAGATACGACAACTCCTGTTGTTACTTCTTCAGGTAATCGCAATGTTTGTTGTTGATAAAATGCAGGAACATCTGTTAAGTCTAATAAACCGATACCCATTGTCGGTCTACGTACTTCACCGTTTCGTTCGAGTTCTTCAATAATTGGAATTACTGTATTTATTGGAATTGCAAAGCCTAAGCCTTCAATCGCTGATTCTGCAATCTTCATAGAGTTAATTCCTATTAAATCCCCTGTAATATTTATAAGTGCGCCACCACTATTTCCTGGATTGATCGCGGCATCTGTTTGTAATACCTCTGTTTCCCAATCTTCGTAGCCATCAGCGTTTAAATCTACTGGCACCGCTCGATCCTTACCAGAAATGACACCTGTTGTGACTGAGCCGTAGAAATCTAAGCCTAATGGGTTCCCAATTGCTATTACTGTCTCTCCTTGCTTTAATACATCGGAATCACCAAATTCTGCAACTGTATCTACATGCTCACTACTAATTGATACAACCGCTAAATCTGTCCAAATATCACTACCTACAAGAGAGGCCTTTTCTTTTGTTCCATCAGCTAATGTGACCTCTAGTTGCTTTGCGTTTTCCACAACATGATAGTTTGTAATAACAAACGCTTTGTCCCCTTCTATCTTGTATATAACTCCTGATCCACTACCTGCTTCTTGCTCCATAGATTGTTGATTCCAAAAATCAGTTACTTCCTGTATATTCGTAATACCTACAACTGCGTCCGATACCTTTTCAACTGCTTTGGTGATATCAGTTGTTACTTCTGTAGCAGTTTGATCAATAGAAGTTTCTATTTTGTTATTTCCATCTGATGTGGCTGAACTACTAGGAAGCTGTCCAACTAATGAAGGAAGCAATAACCACATGATTAATGCACCAGCAATCACACCTGCCAATGCGCTAACAAAATAGCCACCTTTGTTTCCTCCTTTACGTTTTGCCTTCCGCTTCTTCTCTTCTTCCTCTTCTCTCTTAAGCCGCTCTTGTAATGGAGAATATTGAGTATTCATGGTATTAGGTTCATTTGAATATGAACTGTTTGGATTATATGGATTATTATTTGGTGTATTCGGTTCATTTTGTCTGTTTTCATCATCGTTAAAATAACTCATAAATCACTCATCCTTCCTTTCTTTTGTCATTATGATACAAATTGAACATTAAAATTACATGAAAATAAAATAAAGTAAAAATAAAAAAGAACTTTGCAGGATAACAAAGTTCTTAGTTATTTCAACAAATTTTATACAGTTACTAATAAAGTTGGTTCTTCTGCATCAGTATCATGCAGATGTACAAATTCCCCTGCGATAATACCATTTGACTGTAATGTTTGAGTTACACTCATCCGCGCTAAATCTTTCATATTATTATCTTTACTTAAATGCGATAAATAAATATGAGTTGGTTTTTCAAAAACTACTTCACTCATGGCAATGGCGGCATCTTCATTGGAAACATGTCCAACATCACTTAAAATGCGTCGTTTTATTGACCATGGGTAGCGTCCCATTTGCAGCATACCTATATCATGGTTACTTTCGAACACAAAGGTATCTGCTCCACGTATTATCCCCTTCATCCGATCACTAACATACCCTGTATCCGTAATGATGACAAGCTTGCGATCACCTTCATGGAAAACGTAAAACATTGGATCAATAGCATCATGAGATACTGCAAAGGATTCAATACTTAAGGACCCAAAGGATTGAACTGCTTCCATATTAAAATGAAATCGTTGTTCAGTAGGTATGTTTCCAATATGACCGTCCATTGCTTGCCACGTTTTTTCATTGGCAAAGACGGGGATCTTATATTTACGAGCAACCACTCCAAGCCCTTTTATATGATCACTATGCTCATGTGTGACTAGTATGCCTGATAATTTACTCATATCACGATCAATTTTAGCAAATAGTTGCTCCATTTTTTTACCACTTAAACCTACGTCTACTAAAAATGCATGTTCATCATTTTCTACATATACGGCATTTCCAGTACTGCCACTTGCTAAAACACTAAATCGCATACTATTACTCCCTATCTTCTACTTCTACATTTGTGTGATCAAGTTTTAGATCGATCACTTGCCCTTCAATTGCATTTGCAAAATATTCTTCTTCCTCACCATCAGCAGACGTTACTTTTATTTCCCAAGTTGGTACGAATACTTGTGTTTGAGTTAGTTGAACTAGAGTTGAATATCCCAGTTTAACTTGTGTAATTTGTGAATCTGGCTTCAATAAACCTCTTGAATAAAGAATTTGTACAATTTGAATTGGCGTCAGTAGATTTTCTTCCTCATATACTTCAAAATCTTCTAACAGCGTTTGTTCGTACATATAGATTTCGTTATCACTATTTAAATAGACCTTTACCTCTCCATTTTTATTGTAATAGATTGTTCGGTCATTAACACGCTGAAAAAATGTAGCCGTGCGAGTATTTTCGTCGATATCCCAAAGCGTATAAGATGTTCCTTCAAACACATATGCCTGAATAAAATCTTCATAGCTTGTTGGGCTATTAATATTTTTAATAGCTATAGGTTCCTGCAAGGTAACAACTAATTTCGATTCATTTTCGACAGAAACACTTTCATCATTAAATAGGTTAATATCTTCTTCTTCAAACTTTTTCACACTACCGGACAAGTATGGGGCAGTCTCTACAATGGGAAATGTATTAAGAGTAATATTGTCATCGTTTAAACGTGCTTCAATTGTCTTTTCTCCCAACACTTCAACCTTTTGGGCTTCTGTTAGACGATTTAAATAGAGGGAGTATAAAAATATATCCAATATTAGAAACACGAAAATGAATATCGATTTTGATTTACTCCAATCCATACTCGTCGCCTCCTAATACTTCCGGTGTCAATCGTGTCCAAACCCCATTAATAATTGCAATCCAACTTGGTTCTAGTGTGTATAAAAGTTTATTATCATTTTGAGTTAAGTAATATCCGATATATAGCTCATCAATATTAGCCAATTGGATATTTTGTGACTGGCTAATTCTCTCAATCATTTCAGTCCCTGAAGGTAAACTTGTTAAATATTTCTCTGAAGAAATATCCATATCTAGTAAGTAATATGGTCTTCTATAGTGGAAAATTTGTTTATCGCCCCATGTGATTGAAATCCTTGTCAGTGTAACATTGCTATATACTGGTAGCCCCTGTAAATAAAGCTGATATTCAACAAGATGTCTTGGTACGTTTATATTTTTATATCTATAATCACCTGTAAATCCACCATGCTCATTAACAAATTCAAAGCTATTTTTTATTAACTTGGAAGGTGATAATTCTTCATAGCTTTCAGAAGCTGGATATACATAATTAAAAATCTTACTATTTGTATCAACAGTCATAAGCGCCATACTATCGATATATCTTTCGGATATCGGGCTTTCTATATTTCGTTGTACGATACTTGGCTCCACAAATAATATATTTTTAAATGTTTCAGGTGAAATTTCATCTATATAATACGTATATTTCAATAAATCAAATTCATTAGTCGGTACATATAGCGATAATCCTTTAGCACGTTCTACTTCTTGGTACGTTCCTAGATTTCGTGATGGAACAACAATTGAATTCACAAATTCCTCTTTACTCACATGTATATCTGTACTATATAACGTACCATTTTCTCTACTAGCTAGATAAATAGTAATCGTGTTGTTTGCAGATAGTTTATTCCAGTCGATGATTAGTCGGTTAAAAGAGATATTAGGTACCTCTTGTTCGGAGAAAAACATCATCGAATTAATCACATTTAAAGGTACTTCAGATTCATAAAAAAGGGTGATTCTTTTATCATTTTTTAAAAGGTTATTCAGTTTTTCATCTGTTAGATTACTTTGTACAAATTGGAAACCCGATGATTTCCAATTTGATATTTTTTCCATAATTTCATCAATTTCTGTAGATGTTACAGTTCCAAAAAAATTTTCCCCTTCATGAAAAAGAATTCGATAAGGCTTAATGACGTCGTCTATTTCTTTTTCAGTACCTACAGAAATTTGATTAACTGGTGTTTCCTCAATAATTTGCAAATTTGGCGTATAACTCCATATTGAAAAAGTCAACAAAAGGCTTAATAAAACTAGGATCGTTAATACAATTGATTTTATATGTTCAATATATTTCAATCCCATTCACCCGCCTCGTCCAATTCATACGGTAATGTGAAGAAAATCGTCGTACCAACGCCTTCCTCACTTTCCGCCCAAATTTTTCCGCCATGTGCTTCAATCATCTCTTTAGCAATAGCTAGTCCTAAGCCTGTTCCGCCCATCGCACGCGACCTTGCGCGATCTACTCGATAAAAGCGATCAAATATTTTTGTTACATTTTCTTTTGGTATTCCCATACCATCATCAGAAATCATTACTTTTAATACGCTTTCTTGAACGGTAACACCGAATCGAATATTTCCACCATCAGGAGAATATTTCAACGCATTTGAAATGATATTATCAATTACCTGCGTTAGCTTATCTGTGTCAATTTCAACAAAATAAGAGGATTCTGGTAAGTATCTTTTGAACTCAACATGTTGGGATTTTGACATTTCAAATCGATCGATAATTCGGTTAAAGAATGTATTAAACTCAACAATTTCCTTGTTTAACTTATAATCGCGACTATCCATTTTCGATAATTGCAACAAATCATTTACTAAGCGAATCATTCGTTCTGTTTCTGTTTGTGTTACATTCAAGAAAGTCGGTGCAATTGCCTCATCTCTCCACGCACCATCTGCTAATGCCTCTAGATAGCTGCGCATTGTTGTTAAAGGTGTACGTAACTCATGAGACACGTTTGCGACAAATTCACGTCGCTCCATTTCAATCTTTTCTTGTTCAGTAATATCATGTAGGACAGTGATTAAACCATTTACAAAGCCTGTTTCCTTTTGAATAACAGAAAAATTCGCACGCAAAATTAACCGGTTTTCTGGTGAACTAAAGTCTAAGTTGACCGAATCCTTCATATTTAGTAAATCTTCAAAACTATAATCCTGTTCAAGTCCTAATACAGACGCTATGGGGCGATTTAGAGTCGCCTCTTTTGAAGTATTTAAGAAATTAAGGGCTGGGTCATTAATTAAAATAACTTTTCCCTTGCGATCCGTTGCAATAACTCCATCTGTCATATTCGTTAAAACAGACGAGAGTTTTCTTCGCTCTGCCTCTGTTGTAGCAGTTGCTTCCTGCAGTCGGTTTGTAAGATGATTAAACGAAATGGCTAATTGACCAATTTCATCATTCCCATAAACACGAACTTTACGTGAGAAATTCCCTCTCGACATAGCCTGTGCTTGCTTACGCATATCTGAGATAGGACGGGTAATCGTTCGTGCAATTAATATCCCTAGGATAATGGTAATAACGAGCGACATTGCCGTTCCAACAGCAAATATTTGATTAATTTCATTCACTTGGTCGAATACATTTTCGATATTTGATTCGATATAGATTGTTCCAATGATTTCACCATTAGGCCCAAGGGAATTAAAAATTGGTGTCGCTAAAACCCATACTCGACTTTGTGTTGCTGCACTTAAGGCAATCTTATCGATTGATGTTTGGGCTGCAATAGACTGATTTACAATATCGTAATTCGCTCTTTGACCAATGATAGATTGGTTATTTGTTTCTGAAGTTGCTAACACACGATTACGGTTATCAATTACTCGAATTGCATTAATATCTCCTGTCGCAAACTCACGTAAAATTAAACTTAAGCTTTGCTCAAGAGATGGCGATTGCTCATTTCTTTCCCTTAACATTTCTTCTCGAATACTATACTGAACTAAATCTATTCTTTGATTGATTGACTCTTGGAAATTATATTTTAGATTTTCTTCTAATTCCTTTGAAAAATATAATCCAATAATTTGCAGTGCAATAATTATTAATAAGACATATATTAATACAAGTTTAACGTGGATCGATTTGAAAAAGTTAACTCTATGCATTTAATTTACTCCTGCTCAGGGTTTCGCAAATAATAACCTACACCTCGACGAGTCACAATCCAATTCGGATGACTTGGATTATCTTCTATCTTTTCGCGTAAACGTCTAATTGTCACATCAACAGTACGTACATCTCCAAAGTAATCATAACCCCATACTGTTTGAAGTAGATGTTCCCTTGTCATCACTTGACCAATATGTTTCGCTAAATAATGAACTAACTCAAATTCACGATGAGTTAATTCAATTGCTTCTCCACGTTTTAAAACTAAATATGCATCTGGCTGAATCACTAAAGACCCAATAACAATATCATTAGACTCTTCTTTTTCATCTTCTACATTTGTATTTGTTTGAAGACGTCGCATATTTGCTTTTACTCGTGCTATTAATTCACGTGTACTAAATGGTTTTGTCACATAATCGTCAGCACCCATTTCAAGCCCAAGAACTTTATCGATTTCAGAGCCTTTTGCTGTTAGCATAATAATTGGGAAGTCATATTTTTTTCGAATTTCTCGACAAACTTCCATACCATCTCTTTTTGGAAGCATTATATCTAATAACATTAAATCTGGCTGAGATTCTTCCACTTTTTGAAGTGCCTCATCCCCATCATATGCACAAATTACTTGATATCCTTCTTTAATTAAATTGAATTGTAAAATATCTGCAATTGGCTTCTCATCATCAACAACTAATATTGTCTTTGTCATATTCTATTGCTCCTTTTTATATAGTTATATATCGTTATACTCTTCTAGTCGTATTTTTTATGCATTTTAAATAGATATGAAAAAAAGAATTCATTTACATCATTATAACAAACGAACGTAAATCATTTTCTGGGAAATAATTGCCCGAATACCTTTTAGAAAAGAAGAAACTTCTATTAATTTTATCATTTATATTCACAGTAGATAAAATGAAAACCCCTTACATTTCCGGAATTTAAGGAATAAATTTTGTTAAGATGAAAAAAGACAGCCCATTGATTGGACTGTCCCAAATTTAATGATACTAAACTTTGTTAAACTTATTGTTAATAAGTAGAGGAATTTAACAATTAAATTCTACTAGAGTCTAAAAATAAGCTAGTGGATTAACAAAAGCTCCATTTTTATGAATTTCAAAATGTAGGTGTGTTCCTGTTGAATTACCCGTTGATCCCATGATTCCAATAACAGAACCTTTTGGAATTACTTGTCCAATATTTACGTCTATTCTTGATAAATGTGCATATAATGTCTCATATCCATTATTATGGTTGATGATAATTCGATAACCGTATGTACCATCCCAACCTGCAGCAGTAACAACACCATTATCAGCAGCTTTTATATTATAGTTAGATGGACGTGCGATATCAATTCCTCTATGGAATTCACCCCATCTTGTTCCCATCGTACTAGAAATATAACCGCCATTCGTTGGCCATGCAAAGTCACCTGTACCACGAGAAGAGATAACCTTTGTACCAACTTTAACAATATGATCAACCGGCTCTTCAAGAATAACTTCATTTGTAACAGCCTTTTCTTCCACTTGGCCATTTACTTCAGTGATTAAATATGAAACTTCTTTTTTACCGAAAGAACCCTCTTGCTTAACAACTTGCTCACCTTTGTACATGTTTTCGTCTTGTTCAATAATTTTCTCATAATCAATTTTTTCACGTTTTAATTTTTCTAAAACGACTTGAACATTAACTAGCGGTTTTTCAACTGTTACGTTTATTTCTTGACCGATTTGTAAAACAGATTCTTCTGTTAAATCTGGGTTTAAAGCTAGTAACTCTTTCGTTGTTAAATCATGATTCATTGCAATAGAGCCTAATACATCGCCTGCTTTAACTGTATATAACTCTTTTTCTAAAGTACCAGTTTGTAAATACTGAACTGCATCTTTAGGAGTTAAAATTTTAGAAGGGATTATTTTTGCTTCTTTACCTGATACATCTTCTATATTTATTTCTAATATTCTTGTTTGATTAACTTCTAATTCTGGTAGCGAACCACTAGTAATTTTATTAGCCTCTAACTCTGCTAATTGTTTTTCTGTTACATATTCTAGCTTTAATAAACGAAGTGTTTCTTCGTAATCTTCTTTATTTTTTAAATAAACAACTGGCTGGCCATCAACATTCAAAGCATAAGCATCTGCTTTTGCAACTAACTGTTCATTAAGAAGCGACAATACTTCCTTATCATTAGTTTGGTAAGAATACACTTGTTCAGGTACCAATGAAATACTTGATTCCGCGTCAACTGACAATTCTTTAAATTGTGTCTTGGCTTCTTTTTCTTTCACTTCAACAATTTTTTGTACTGAAGCGACATTTGAAACTGCCCCAACATAATCCTTACCTACATAAATATGATAAATTTTATCGATCGTGCTTCTATCCTCAGAGCCAGTAGCAAATGCTAAGTTAAATGTTACACTTGAAAGTAAAATAGCTGATACAGCAGCTGTTTTTAACATTCCTTTATGATGTTGAAAAAGACTAAAAGTTTCTTGCTTTGTAAAGTCTTTTTTATTGTTCCATTTCGAACTCATAAATAAAGCCCCTTCCAAAGTCCGCTATAAGTAAATAGTTAAATTTACCATGTATAATTTCTCACTTTTACAATGTACCATATTACTAATTTGAGTGGTATAGTTTGAGTCTTTTGTAATGAAAATGTATTATTTGCACATTTTTTGTTACAAAAGAGAGAATCGAAGATACTACTAATCCTTATTATGGAAACTATTTTTATTATTAATATTCAAATTTTGAGATATTTATACATTTTTCTTGTTATTTTTAGTAGTTAGTTTTTATTTATAGTACTTTTTTTATATTTTTCGATAAAGAAAACCACTATTATAGGGGCTTTTTACACTTAAAAAATATATTCATTGTTTGGAAATTATATAAACTAATCAATAAAATGAAAGAATATTTTGAAATAAAATGTAAAAATTTTTGTTATACAAGTATCTATCATATAAAATTAAAATAGAAATACAAATTTATAAGATTGGGGAGACTATATGGTTCAAAGTGCTGTAAAAGCCTCGAAACTTACTTTTGGGCAAATAAGTTTCCGAATCATCATGGTCATTATTGGCGCATTGATATTCGGTGCAGGCTTAGAGTTATTCTTAGTCCCAAATAACATAATGGACGGTGGAATCGTCGGGATATCCATTATCCTCTCTCATTTTCTTGGATTACCCATTGGTGTATTTATCTTCATTATTAATCTTCCTTTTATTTTCCTTGGTTATAAACAAATTGGGAAAACTTTTGCTTTAACAACTACTTTAGGGATTTCGATTCTTTCAATTTCAACTGTTCTTATGCACCATTTACATCCTTTTACAAAAGACTTATTATTAGCTACAATTTTCGGCGGAATTTTACTCGGTATTGGCGTTGGTATTGTAATACGATTTGGGGGTTGTCTCGATGGCACAGAAGTCTTGGCAATTCTATTTAACAAAAAGACGCCGTTTTCAGTAGGGGAAGTTATTTTATTTATAAATGTCATTATCTTTACTGCTGCTGGCTTCGTCTTCACATGGGAACAGGCAATGTATTCCGTAGTCGCCTATTATATTGCATCAAAGGTAATTGATATTGTTGTGCTTGGTATGGAGGAGTCAAAATCGATTTATATCATAAGTGAGCAGATTGAGGAAATTGGACAAGCTATCATGGATCGGCTTGGTCGTGGTGTTACATATTTACATGGAGAAGGTGCTTATACAGGAAATAATAAAAAAGTGATTTTCTGTATTATTACTAGACTAGAAGAGTCGAAAATGAAGGAGATTGTAAGAAGTATAGATACTCAAGCTTTTCTTGCTATTGGGAATATTAGTGAGGTTAAGGGTGGACGCTTTAAAAAGAAAGCTATCCATTAATCCATTATGTAAAACAAAAGTGATTGCAGTTTAACATTCCTGCAATCACTTTTTATTTACTTATTATTTATATAATCCATATGTTTTACTTACATCTTGTATAAAGATAATCCCGTTTCCAGGTTCATCAATTTTTATTTTTTCTCTAATCGCTGAAACAATATTCTCTGTGCTGTCTTTGTGTGAAAGAATTAATACGATTTCCTTTTCAGGCTCTATTTCCATTGAAAACAATTTACTTCGTTCGTGAATGCCAGAACCTCGCCCATTAATAATCGTTCCACCTTTAGAACCTGCCTCAGTTGCTGCATCTATTACAAGTTCAGCATTTCCACGTTCTACAATTACTGTAATCGCCTCGTACATTGAGTTATCAGCACCTCTTTCCTCATTTACCTGCTCGCTCTTACAACTTCTAGCGCCTATAACTTGTAAAACGGATGTAGTATAGGCGATACCACTATTCGGTTTTTCAAAATGAAATTTTTCACTAATTTCTTCAAGTACATGTTCAACTACCTCTTTACTTGAAACCATGAGAACAATTTCTTTTTTTACATCTGTTAATGATAATAATTCAAGAAGTCGATTTTTTACTGTTCCCCTACCTATAAGGACAGTTCCTCCTGAAATGCCTGCTTTTTTTGCTGCTCTTAAAATTTTACTTCCTAATCCAAAGTTTACGATGACACACGCTAGTTCGAAATCAGGAATATTCGAATTAGAAGTCATTTTCTAATCCCTCCTTTTTCGATTTAAGTTTAAAGACTAAACCTAAAACCTGTAAGGCGATTAAAGGTGTTAAGGCTACCATAGCAATCATACCAAATCCATCCACTAACACGTTTGCACCTTCCACAGCTTCTGCTGCACCTTGAACAAATGCTAGTACAAAGGTTGCAGTCATCGGTCCAGATGCCACTCCTCCAGAATCAAAGGCAATCCCAACAAACAATTTAGGTACAAAATAAGTCATTGCTACTGCGATTACATAACCCGGTAATAAATAATGCCATAATTGAAGTTCAGGCACAAGGACCCTTATAACAGATAAAGCAATAGCTAGACCTACACCAATGGAAAGTGAGAATATCACGACTTTTCTCTTTACATATCCACTTGTTACATCCTCGATTTGGTGTGTTAACACGTGCACTGCTGGCTCAGCCAAAATTGTTACTAATCCTAAAATAAAACCTACAATGATAACATATGCTTTGTTATCTAATGATGCGATATTAAAGCCTACTGCAGCACCAACATCCATGAATCCAGCATTGACTCCAACTAAAAACAGTACTAGACCTAAAAATGTAAATAATAAACCCATTAAAATCTTTTTAACAGATTTCTTTGACATTTTAAAGGAAATCTTTTGAAAGATTAAAAAGGCAATCAAAATTGGCATTAAAGCAATAAATATTTCTTGTGCTATGATTGGTAATTTATATAAGAAGGGAGAGATGATAGATTGTGATACTTCATGTTGTTCTAAGCTTCCTGACATCTCATCTGTCCCAGAAATAATATTCATGATCATGACGGAGATGATAGCGCCTGTTGAAGCAATAGCAACCAATCCAAAACTATCTTTCTCAGAAGCTTTAGAATCTTTCTTTAATAATGAAACCCCCAAAGCAAGTGCTAATATAAACGGTACTGTTAATGCCCCCGTCGTAGCTCCAGATGCATCAAAGGAGATAGCTAAAAACTCTGGTGAAGTAAATATAGCAAGAATTAATATTACAAAATAAAGAATAGATAATAATTTATATAGTGGGAAATTGTAAACAATTCTTATTAATCCGATGGCAATAAGTGCAGCGATCCCAATTGATACGACCACAACAATCAATGTTTTCGAAATAACACCGGATGTTACTAATTCAATTTGGCCCGCTAAAATATGTAGATCAGGTTCTGCAATGGAGATGAAAAATCCTAATAATAAGCCCGCAATTGCAACAATCCATAGTTTATTAGATTTTGCAATGGCTTTCCCCATCGTTTGTCCAATTGGTGTAATACCTATGTCTACTCCTATTAAAAAGATGGCTAATCCAATTATGATTAAAATGGCTCCTAATATAAACCGAACGATTAATGGGGTTTCCAAAGGTGTTATAGTAAAATTTAATATTAAAACAATGATGGTAATGGGGAGAACAGCGTAAACTACCTCTTTTATTTTCTCTATTAATACATTCAAATAATTACCCTTCCTTCCTTATTTTTTATATAAACATACATAATACACCTAACATTGTGATTCGTATTTTGTATGCGAATAACTTAATGGCTTTTGAATAATGTGACAGGGAAATGTAAGCGCTTTATTTCCATAGGGAGTTTTCTAAAGATTAGAATTTAGAGGTAAAAATACTTTTCTAGTAAATTTATATTTATTATAGTATAAATTTATTTGTTATGAAAATGAAATACCCAAATTTTCAAAATTTCTTCACAATTGGTTTTAAATTGGAAATTAAAAACATTATTTAGTAATATTTATCAATAAAAACAAGTTTTTCACACCCAACCCTGGCATGAAAATAAGTACCTTCGGTTCATAATGGTAATGACACAAACAGGATGTAAGACGTGGGTTTTTTTGGTGGCGTTGACCCTGTAATAAAAACTGTTTGAGTGAATTTGGTGTTCAACCCTTTGTTAGCTCCGCTTATTAGTAGGATGACTACGTACAGAAAAATGCTTATGTTCAAATTCACTCACTGTTTGTGATCATCATGTATCGGAGTGATTTTATGGAGGTATTCATTGAAAAGTGTGCAGGTTTAGATGTACATTCAGAAACAATTGTAGCCTGTGTTATTAAGGGGAATCGTGAGGACGACCTGTATACAGAAATCGAGACATTTCCAACACTCACAAAAGATTTGTTTCGACTTTTAAAATGGTTAGAGGGGCATGAAGTTACACACATTGCAATGGAAAGTACGGGTGTGTATTGGAAACCTGTTTTTAACATTTTAGAGGATTTCTTTGATATCACCTTAGCGAATGCACAACGGATTAAAAATGTACCTGGAAGAAAAACGGATGTTTCAGATGCAGAATGGATAGCGAAGTTATTACGTCATGGTTTGATTGAAAAGAGCTTTGTTCCCCCTGTAGATATTCGTGAACTAAGAGATTTAACAAGACTGCGTAAAAAGTGGATTAGTCACTTGGTTTCAGAGAAGAATCGAATACAAAAGGTATTAGAAAGTTCAAATGTCAAACTAAGTACAGTTATCTCAGATGTATTCGGTGTATCAGGTCGAAAACTATTAAATCGATTAATTGAACAAGGCTATGTCGATGAAGTAGATGTGGAAAAAGATATTCATGGAAAGTTGATTCCGAAAAAACAACGGATTACAGATTCTCTATTTGGAACAATTAATGAACATCAAATCTTCCTAATTCGTCAATCTTGGCAACATATTCAATACTTAGAAACTTTAATTTCAGAAATTGAAGAACGGATGGATCAACTCCTACAAAATTATCAAGAAGAGCTACAGCTGTTAATCACCATACCAGGAATAAGTAAAGATACTGCGGCTGTAATTATTGCAGAAATCGGAGTAGAAATGGGACAGTTTCCGACATCTCAACATCTTGCATCATGGGCAGGCGTTTCGCCTGGTAATCACGAAAGTGCTGGGAAAAGGAAAAGTACACGTACAGTGAAAGGAAATCCTCATATTAAATCCGCCTTGTGTGAAGCAGCTTGGGCTGTATCTAGAAGTCGAAATCGATGGCTAGCAAATAAATACTGGTCACTCGCCTCACGAAGAGGAAAGAAAAAAGCACTCGTTGCGATCTCGCATCGAATGCTCCGGGCTATTTACTCCATGTTAATGAACAAGGAGCCATACAAAGAACCCCAAGTAATTTAATATAACCATAACCAAATAATTTTATACAAAGTTACCTCTGAACAGGTAGCTCTGCTTTCTTATTGGCTTTTTTAGGTCACTTTAAGAATTACCTAATATAAATAGTATTATTCAAAGACCGAAGGTTTGATTTATTTTCACAGAAAAAACTCCTAAAGGACGACAATCCTTCAGGAGCTTAATCTTATTCCCAAATTGCACTTACTACATTTGTTTGTTCACGAGCAGGACCTACCGAGAATGTCATTAAATTAATTCCCGTTAGTTCCACAACGCGTTCTACATATTTACGAGCGTTTTCTGGTAGCTCTTCTAATGTACGAACAGCTGTAA
Source organism: Lysinibacillus sp. PLM2 (assembly GCA_023168345.1). Classification (NCBI taxonomy): domain Bacteria; kingdom Bacillati; phylum Bacillota; class Bacilli; order Caryophanales; family Bacillaceae; genus Lysinibacillus; species Lysinibacillus sp. PLM2. Next base: position 3,989,590 of record AP025689.1, read on the forward strand.
TGTCTTCTGACCAGCCTGGAAGTTCTTCATAAACTGGTTTACATTCCTCAAGAACATGTAAGCTTGCTGGATATTCAGTAATAATTTCACCTTTATATTCGTAAGCCGTACAAATTTTTACTGTATCAAGTCCAGATAATACATCAATTGAATTTAATGCTAAATCTGTAATACCACTTACTCGACGAGAGTGGCGTACTACTACTGAATCAAACCAACCAACACGACGCGGGCGGCCTGTTGTTGTACCGTATTCACGACCTACTTCACGAATGTGATGACCAATTTCATCAAATAATTCTGTTGGGAATGGACCATCCCCCACACGAGATGTATATGCTTTACATACCCCAACAACACGAGAAACATGAGAAGGACCGATACCAGTACCAGTTGTTACTCCGCCTGCAACAGGGTTTGAAGATGTAACAAAAGGATATGTACCATGGTCAACGTCTAACATTACCCCTTGTGCACCTTCAAATAATACACGGCCACCTTCATCTAATACATCATTTAAAACCTTAGAAGTATCTGTTACATATTTTGCGATTTCTTGACCAAAAGCGTAATATTCTTCAAAGATATCTTCAAATTTTAATCCTTCTACTTCGTAATATTTTTCAAATAGACGGTTTTTCTTTTCTAGGTTTTCACGTAGTTTTTGTTCAAATACTTCGCGATCTAGTAAATCAGCAATGCGGATACCCATACGTGCAATTTTGTCTTGATAGCATGGACCGATACCTTTACAAGTCGTACCGATTTTTTTATCTCCACGCGATGCTTCGTCTACTTTATCTTGGTAAATATGATATGGAAGGATTACTTGCGCACGATTTGAAATACGTAGATTTGAAGTATCAATACCACGTTCTTGTAACCCTTTTAATTCAGTTACTAATGATTTCGGATTAATCACCATTCCGTTACCCATAACTGAAGTTTTTTCTGTATAAAAAATACCTGATGGAATTAAATGTAATTTGTAAGTTTCGTCGCCAATTTTGATTGTATGACCAGCGTTATCTCCGCCAGAAAAACGAGCGATTACATCTGCTTTTTTAGATAGGAAGTCCGTAATTTTTCCTTTACCTTCGTCTCCCCATTGTGTCCCCACAACTACAACTGATGTCATATCAGCACCTCCGCTAGACGCTAGCTGCGCCCTTTATCCCGTTTTAAATAACAGTCATTTTATTTTAGTATGTGCTAAACCGTTCATTTAAGTACAGTTCATTTATCAAACAGAACTATTGTAACAATGATTACTAGTATAGTCAATGAAGAAAATGAAAAAACACGAACATATTATTGTTATTTTCCAATAAATGTTCGTGTTCTGTATTATTAAGCTTGAGGCTGTGCCATTGGCTGCTGGGACCAATCAATATTTATAAACTTATTAAACTCTTTTTTAAACGCAAGAGTCACAGTACCTGTTGGACCATTACGTTGCTTGGCGATAATGATTTCGATCATATTTTTGTTTTCTGTTTCTTTATCGTAGTAGTCATCACGATATAGGAAGGCAACAATATCCGCATCCTGCTCAATACTTCCTGATTCACGAATATCACTCATCATAGGTCGTTTATCTTGTCTTTGTTCCACACCACGCGATAACTGTGATAAGGCAATAACAGGAACTTTTAATTCACGAGCGAGGGCTTTTAAGGAACGAGAAATTTCAGATACTTCCTGCTGACGGTTTTCCCCTTGTCGTCCACTACCTTGGATCAGCTGTAAATAATCGATTAAAATCATGCCTAATCCATTCTCTTGTGCTAATCGTCTGCATTTTGCCCGTATCTCACTTATACGAACACCAGGCGTATCATCAATGTAAATACCCGAATTGGATAGACTTCCCATCGCCATCGTTAATTTACCCCAGTCTTCCGTTGTGAGAGCACCTGTACGTAATACTTGTGCATCGATATTTCCCTCTGCACAAAGCATACGCATTACTAACTGTTCTGCACCCATCTCAAGAGAAAATATTGCTACATTTTCTCTTGCTTTTATCGCAACATTTTGAGCAATATTTAATGCAAATGCGGTTTTCCCTACAGATGGTCTGGCTGCTACGATAATTAAATCATTGCGTTGGAAACCAGCAGTCATTTTATCCAAATCTCTAAAGCCTGTTGGTATCCCTGTAACATCACCTTTACGAGTTTGGAGTTGTTCAATATTATCATAGGTATGAACAAGGACATCTTTAATATGTTTGAAGTCTCCCGAGTTTTTACGATTGGAAACTTCCATTACTTTCTTTTCAGCTTCTGATAGTAAAGCTTCTACTTCATCTTCTCGTGAAAATCCGTCTTCAACAATGCCTGTTGCTACACGAATTAAACGTCTTAAAATCGCTTTTTCTTCTACGATTTTGGCATAGTGGCCAATATTTGCAGCAGTTGGCACAGCATTCGCTAATTCTGTTAAATACGATAGACCCCCAACATCTTCAAGCTCTTTTTTACTCGATAGCTCTTCCGTTACGGTTACTACATCAATTGGCTTCCCTTGATCACTTAAATCAAGCATCGTCTGAAATATCTTTTGATGACTTACACGATAGAAGTCATCTGGTATTAATATTTCAGAAGCTGTAATTAATGCAGTTGGTTCTAAGAATATGGCACCAATAACGGATTGCTCAGCTTCATGGTTATGGGGTGGGACACGGTCCATGATGTTATCAGTCATGGCCTTCTCTCCTTACGATTCTTCAACAACATGTACTTTTAAAGTTGCCTTTACTTCGTTGTGAAGTTTAACAGGTATATTTGAATATCCTAAGGATCTAATTCCTTCACTCTCCATTTTACGCTTATCGATTTTAATACCGTGCGCTTTTTGAAGAGCTTCTGCTATTTGCTTCGTTGATACAGAACCAAATAATCTTCCACCTTCACCTGATTTAGCTTTAATTTCCACTGTTAATTGTTCAATTTTTTCTTTTAACTCTTTTGCTGCTTGTAATTCAGCTGCTGCATTTTTTTCTTCTAATTTCTTTTGTCCTTCTAATTGGCTTAATGCCTGTTTCGATGCTTCGACTGCATAACCATTTTTAATTAAAAAGTTATGTGCATATCCGTCAGCAACATTTTTTATTTCACCTTTTTTTCCTTTACCTTTAACATCTTTTAAGAATACTACTTTCATTCTTCATTACTCCCTTCAAACGTTTCCATAATTGCTTTTTTCAACATCTGTTGAGCTTCTGAAATTGTATCAGCTTCTAATTGGCATGCAGCATTCGTTAAATGCCCTCCACCACCTAGTTTTTCCATAATCAACTGAACGTTAATTTCGCCTAGAGACCTTGCACTAATTCCAATTAAACCATCTGGACGATGTGCAATGACAAAGGAAGCTGAAACATCTTTCATTGCTAGTAAAATGTCAGCAGTTTGTGCGATGATAACAGAATCGTATTGACGTTGATCTTCACCATGTGCAATAGCAATACCGCGCTGTACAAATTCCACTGTTTGAATAATTTTCGATCGTTCTATATAAGTATTTATATCTTCTTTTAATAAACGTTGAACTAATATAGTGTCAGCACCATAAGTTCGTAAATACGAAGCAGCCTCAAAGGTTCTCGCCCCTGTTCGTAATGTAAAACTTTTTGTATCAACGATAATTCCCGATAAAAGAGCGGTTGCTTCCAGCTTCGAAATCTTATCATTTTCTGGTTGATACTCTATTAACTCTGTTACTAACTCAGAGGTTGAAGAGGCATATGGTTCCATATAGACAAGTGTTGTATTTGATATAAAATCCTCACCTCGTCTATGATGGTCGATTACTACGATTTTGTCACATATATTTAATAGTTGCTCATCGATGACTAAGGATGGTTTATGTGTATCCACTATAACAAGTAATGATTTCTCTGTCATTTTCAATTTCGCTTCTTCAGGCGTTATAAAATATTGATAGATATCAGAATTTTTTTCGATTTCTTGCATTAAGCGGCTAACACTACCATTTAATTCAGTAAAGTCGACAACGATGTAGCCTTTTATTTTATTTTTTTCAACCATTTTACGGACACCGATACCGGCTCCAATAGCGTCCATATCTGGGTTTTTATGTCCCATAATAAAGACTTGATCACTCTCTTGTATTAAATCTTGTAATGCATGGGAAATAACTCGAGCTCTTACTCGTGTACGCTTTTCTACAGGGTTTGTTTTCCCTCCATAAAATTTCAACTTCCCATCCGGCTGTTTTATAGCAACCTGGTCTCCACCACGCCCTAAAACAAGATCTAGACTTGATTGTGCCAGTTCTCCAAGCTTTATAAGTGAGGTAGAACCTGCCCCTACACCAATACTTAATGTTAAGGATAAATTCTTTTGAGCAGTTTTTTCACGAATGTCATCTAAGATGGCAAATTTTCCTTTTTCAAGTTCACTTAAAATCGATTCATTTAGAATAGACAAAAAACGATCTGAAGATATACGTCTTGAAAAAATCCCATGCTTTTCGGACCATTCATTAATAATTGATGTAACAAGTGTATTTGTTAAACTTCTGTTTTGATCATCCATACCTTGCGTAATTTCATCGTAATTGTCAATAAATAGAATTGCAATAACTGTTCGATCAGCATAATATTGTGTTTTAATTTCGACTTGTTCAGTTACATCAAAAAAGTAGAGAAGTCTTTCAGTTTGTTTAAATATTACACGATATTTTTTCTCGCCAATTGTAATGGTAAGGTCACTTTTTTCATCCGATTTCGTTAATTCAAACAACTCATCCGATAAAACAAATAGTTCCTCACCTAACAAACTATCGACATCTAGAATTTTCAACATAAACGGATTGGCCCATTCAATGATAAATTTATCATTAATAAGTATTATCCCTATAGGCATTTCCAGCAATGCTTCCTCGCCTACTCGCTTCATACGATAAGAGAGTGTTTCGATATACTTTTCGATCTGGATATATGAGGTTTTTTCCACTTTCCACGCATACACGATTCCAATGATCATAACTAGTGCAAAGCCTAAACCAAGCCATATATTCCAAATGAATAATAGTGAAATTCCCACTAGTCCAATAATCGATAGATACAAAAGTGGATGTCGTATTGGTCTTTTCCTGTAAGTATCCATATTATCAGCCCCTTACTTCTGAATCTTATCCTTCACTAGTGAGCGAATATTAAATCCTAAATCAAATATCCCTATCAGAATAACAAAAGAATATATCGGCATAGCCATAATTGTGACAAGTACTTTCACAAAAGTTGATACATTAAACTTTTTATCTAAGAAATAATGAATAAACGACAATCCTTGTATTGTTAATAATACCCATAAAATCATAGAGAAATTTAAAATAATTACATATAACGTTGTACCAATTTCAGGTCTTACAAATAGATTGATTGTTAATACGATTAAATAATACCAAAGAATCGACTTTGGCATTTGTAAATCCTTAAATGCACTAAACTTTGGTACTTCTACTTTAAGCCTTTTTAAAATTGGTAAATTTGCTGAAATGATAAGAAGTGCATAACCAAATGCACCAAGAGTTACTGTAGCTGGAACGGTTGACTCGATCATTACAAACATTAATTCTAAATCTTCCATTTTTACTGGTGGCGTCTGACCTGTTAGAGTTTTTGTTAGTTCCAAATAGCTATCGTAACTATCCCGCGAGAATTGAAGAGAGTATCTAATAATATCTATTCCAAATACCTGCAACGAAATAATATACAATACTGCAGTAGCTAATAGTATTGTGAATCCCGACGACATTAATAAAAACAACTTGCTTTTCTTAAGCTGTATACTAATCCCGATGACTAAACCGATAGCAGCATGAACTGCAGCCGGTATAATAAGCAAGCCGCCAAAAATGAACGCTACCACACATGCCAGTAATGCCACTAAAATAGACATTTTAAGATTATAATTAGCGCTATACCACGCAATTGGTAGAGGTGCAATTACTGAAACGATGAGGCTTAACAGTGGCACATATAAAATAATCATCATGATTACTCCAAACAGTGCTATCATCATTACACCATGTGCAAGAGCTTTTGTTTGATTATTCGGCATCTGTAACCTTCCTTTATACTAGTTCAGAAATGTTTTCATTCGTCTATTGTATCATTTTTTGATCTATTGGACAAAAAAGCAGTAAGACATAAAAGGGGCATTTTTAATGTAAAAACTCAAAAGTTAATAAAAGATAAAGAGCCGACAAACCCATTTTAGTTTTTGTCGACTTTTTAACAATTGTATTCAATCTCTTCTTTTGATAGTAATTACCCTATAATATGAATCCCTATTTTTAAGACAAGCTAATTACTTGCTTGCTGACTTTTACGATTTATGTAACGAGGAATCATTTTTCTATGCCTTAGAGGAGATTATTCTTCCACTACCTTTTCCATCTGTTCATAAATACTCTCATTGTTAAAGTCCTCTTTCGTTAAACCCAAACTATTGCAAGCAAAAGATAAATGTTCTAGCCAATCAATATCCTTACATCGTAATGCCTCTTTACATTCCCTTTCAATATAAGAAGTGCTTATTTCCTTGCCTATCCTCCTAAATATCTCTATTGCCTCTAACGCGCCTGGCCAATTTCTATCCTGCAATAAGCGTGCTAGCTTTGGTAAGGCCTTTTTATTTCTTGGATAACCCATTTTATTTAATATTGATACTGCATTTTCCCAACATTCTTTACCATACTTTGGAATTAATATATCTACTTTATCAGGTGGTAGTTTAGAAAGGATTGCTATAGACTCTTCTTGAATTTCCTTAGGAAGGAACCAATTGAGATTAAATACATAGTAAATAATTTCTTCATCTTCTAGGTGGGTATAGTTTGTCATAGTATCTCCTTAAACATAGCCTTTGACATTTATAGACTTCTTCTTAAAATTATCATAGTACTTTTCTAAACATTTGTGAAAGTGGAATAAATAGAATCCACATTCACTTCTCTAATAACTCTATAATTATCCTATTTTTCATTTTTTTGTGCCAAAAGTAATTTATATTAAAATATCCCATATATAAATTTTTACATCGAGCCTCTATGAGCTTGACTAGCGCTCGAAAACGCTCAGAAACAATAGTTTCGAGCCCGAATCAGGGTATCATGCTCATTGTCAATGTAAAGCCGACGTGTGCATTGATAACAATTTTAGATAATTGATGGCTCACTTTTTTGTTTACAAATGGCTCAACATTCGGTTGCGATATACAGATGAGTAACATATTGGAGGATTATTGGCACAATCGCAAAAATACGCCCTGTATCTGCTTTTAACACACTTGTCGCATAATTGTGTCCTTTTCGAAGCGCAAATTCGTCGACGCAAATTTGATTCGCAGATTCTTTTACCAACTGGTCCTAATTCTTAGTCATAGGTGAAGGTACGTTGATAGGACACAAAAAGCTCAATCATAATATACCGATATGCCATGCATAGCCGTGGCGAAAACAGCGCTTGGTCTGATCATGCAGGGCGGTATGACCTTGGCAAATCGGACACGTGATCGTTTTCGGGCACACTTCTACCGGAAAGACGTTCGGCTCTTCTTCGGTTGGTTAACCACATCTTGTTTGAGTCGGGAAAGTTCGTAGCAGATAAAGGTCCAGTTTGTTGAATAATAAATTATTATCCTTCTATCATTCCTAAATAACGAATTTCTTTATTATCAATAAACACTATCTTTATCGGACCTTTTGATTCAACTGGTGTATATATAACTGTACCAATAGGAAGTTTAGTAGCAGTATAACTCTCAAATTCACTACTAATATTTGTAATTTCCCTAATTTCACCCGACTTCTCACCTAAAGTTAAATCGAGTTCCCTAACCCACTCAATATCTTCTGCATTTTTATATACAACATCACCAATTAGAAAAATATCTGCGTCCTTATCGTTTGCTAATATTTCTTCAGGAGTTGGGTTCCCATTAATAATTATTCGTTCGTTAGCTGTTATTTCACTGATTCTTTGTTCATTTGTTTCTGAATTACAAGAAGTCATTAGTAAGGAACAAATTAGTATTCCGAAAAACAAGAAGATTATTTTCATTGAATATCCCCCTTTACAATTTGACGTGAAATATCATTATACGTTACTCGTTTTTAAACTAAATTGTTATTAGTTGAAATAAGAATCTTTTAAAAAGCGAATTAATAGCCGCTTAATAGTAAAAAATATAATCCTCATAGGCTCGTCAATATTCCTATCTTTTTTTAGTAAAGGGATTCCAATTGGAAAGAGTACTAAAGAAAAGAATATAACCCTCCAAAATTTATATAACATTATAAAATACTTAACTAAAAAATCGGAGGTAAGCCCGAAATCAAATAACGCATATTTTCTAATCGCACCTCTCGGTACTATTAAGGTATCAATTGATATGCTCCCTATTAGGTAGACAGATTAAAAAATAAAATCTGTTTATCAAATGGGGAGTTTTCTATGTCAAAGTTTTTCTTCTCTAAAGAAGAGAAATTAGAGATTATTAAGTTTTACCACGAGGGGCGCTATACATTAAATGAAGTAGCGGAAATTTTTAATGTTCATCGCGATACAATAAAATTTACATAGTGATCGTGGCTATCAATATACATCAAAGCAGTTTAAGCGAATCATGGAAGAAGCAAAAATGAGTCATAGTATGTCAAGAGTGGGCCGCTGCATTGATAACGGACCAATTGAGGCATTTTGGGGTACTTTGAAAGTAGAGAAGTATTATTTACATAAATTCGAGTCATACGAAGCGTTAAAAGAAGCGGTTAATACCTACATTACGTTCTATAATAACGAACGTTATCAAGAAACATTAAACGGCTTAAGCCCTTTAGAATATAGAGCTCCAGCCGCCTAAAGCTTTTTATTATTTCCATTGTCTACTTGACGGGGTGCAGTTCAAATTAAAGGGAGGTGCTTTTTGATGTCAACGGACAAAGTATCAATCGTTCCAGTCAAATTGGAAGCCATTCAAACTACTTCTTCTGGTCGTACACCAGCAAAACCTATTTGCGTTATTCAAGCAAATCATTTAAAAATCTCCTTCTACCCTGACGTTAAGAATTACGTCATTCAAACGGTTATTAAGGAATTGCGTAATCATGATTCATGATTTTACTAAGGTAAAAAGTATCTACATCATTTGTGGCCGAATGGATATGAGAAAAGACATTGATGGACTAGCAACACTTGTACAGGATACATTTCAACTTGATCCATATAGCGATGCAGTTTTTCTTTTCTCTGGATGGAGTCGTGATCGCTATAAGTGTTTATATTTTGATCGTGATGGATTCGCATTACTTTATAAACTTATTGATAATGGGAAGCTACAATGGCCGAAAAATGAAGTAAAAGTTCAAAACTTAACACAACAAGAATTGTGCTGGTTACTAGAAGGACTATCCATAGCACAACCAAAAGCGATAGCAATAGCTAAATTTTCAAAGGCATTAACTAATGGTGATTCTTCTAAAAATCCTCCAATAGCTTCTAAATGTCTGAAAAATGAACTTTTGATGGCAAGGTAGCTATAAGTGTAGCTGGCGAAACTCTCTCTGATGTTTTTCTACTGTCAATGTATCTGATAGGAACATATATTCCAAATTTTTAATATGCAATATTCACTAACTTTTTTGAATATTTTTAATGTAATTATACAAACTTCACAAAAATAAAAAAACACAACAAAGGTCGTTAAACCCTTGTTGTGCTTTTGCTTAAACAGCTTATTTATCTTCAGCTACGAATGGTAATAATGCCATAATACGTGAACGTTTAATAGCTGTAGTTAATTTACGTTGGTATTTTGCACTTGTACCAGTTACGCGACGTGGAAGAATTTTTCCACGTTCAGAAATGAACTTTTTAAGTAAATCTACATCTTTATAGTCGATTGTAGTAATGTTGTTTGAAGTGAAGTAGCAAACTTTACGGCGTTTGCGGCCTCCGCGACGTTGTGCCATTTACAGTCTCCTCCTTTTTGTTTATTTTTAGCGTTTTTTCGTTCTAACGCTTTTTAGAATGGTAAGTCATCCTCAGAAACTTCTATTGGACCTTTGCTTGAAGCAAATGGATCCTCATCTACACGTGTATAATTTTGCTGATTTTGAGGTTGTTGATAAGAACCAAACGGATCCTGCTGTTGATTTCCATACTGTGGTTGGCTTGTACTGTATGCAGGCTGATTTCCATATGATGGCTGGGCTCCAAACTGTTGGTTTTGAGAAGCTCCTCCACTGCGCGGTTCTAAGAACTGCACAGAATCTGCTACTACATCTGTTGTATAAACACGTTTGCCGTCTTGCCCTTCAAAACTGCCTGTTTGAATACGACCGTCAACACCAATCAAACTCCCTTTTTTCATGAAGTTTGCTAAGTTTTCAGCCTGTTTTCTCCATGCCACACAGCTTATGAAATCAGCTTCACGTTCACCTGATTGATTCGAAAATGCTCTATTTACAGCTACTGTAAAACGAGTCATTGGAATACCACTTGGCGTATAGCGAAGCTCTGGATCCTTTGTTAGTCTTCCAACTAATACAACACGGTTAATCATCAAATACAACCTCCTTTTCAGCTTTTTTTATTTCAATTTTTATTATTATTCTTCTTCACGAACTGCGATGTGACGAATAATATCTTCACTAATGTTAGCTAAACGAGTGTACTCATCGATTGCTACTGTACCAGCGTTTACTTTCACGATTTGGTAGTAACCTTCGCGGAAGTCGTTGATTTCGTAAGCAAGGCGGCGTTTGCCCCATTCTTTTGACTCGATGATTTCAGCACCATTTGAAGTTAATACTTCGTTGAAGCGTTCAACTAAAGCTTTTTTAGCTTCTTCTTCAATATTTGGGCGAACGATGTACATTAATTCATACTTTCTCATCTAATTTTGCACCTCCTTATGGACTTTGGCTCACTTCATGAGCGAGCAAGGAGTGAATAATTCTATTACTCACATCGTTGAATTGTATCATAATTCTATAATGTTTGCAACAAAGAATATCAGTTCCACTTTCTTAATAAACTCAGATATAATGGAAAAAAGGACGTGGTATTTTGGAAAATCATACTAATCCAATCATTATCGAATTAAATATGAAACAAATTGCAAAAATTAATTTATGGGCGACTTTGTTACTTTCTATACTTTTCATCTTTGCCAATAGTCTTATTCATCAACATTTAACGATAACCATAACATTTTGGGGTTTCCTTATCTTTATCATTGGTTACGTTTTGTTAATAGTACTACATGAAATTTTTCATCTGATCGGTTTCTTAATGTTTGGTAAAGTAAAAATAAAAGAGCTTGATTATGGGGTAAATTTAAAGCTTGGTGTTGCTTATGCTACAACAACCAAACCTTTAAAAAACAGTGCGATGAAGAAAGCTTTATTATTACCTTTATGGACAACTGGCGTTTTACCAACAATTTTAGGTTTTATCATAGATTCAAATTTAGTCGTTCTTCTAGGTGCATTTCTGATTGCTGGTGCAGCAGGTGATATATATATGTACAAGGAGCTTATAAAGCTTCCTAAAAATGCACTTATAAAAGATGATCCTCATTTACCTAGACTGTATGTTTATACTGATACAAATCGATAAAAGGACCGTAAATGAGAGTTTTCTTTCATTTACGGTCTTTTAAATAGGTGCTAGAAATGTGCTTTATTAAGGTATTAGCATCGCATGTTGACTTGCCGTACATAAATTACGCCATGCGCGATTTAATGGGGACTTTTCCATAATTGCTTCCATACCAAAATAACGGATAAGTAAATGAGCAGACTGTAATAACTCCCCTGATTGTTCTTTACAGAAGGTAGTAAAATGAGTTAGTTCATCTTCTTGTAGCTCGCTTCCCTTTGTATGTTTTTCCCATAAATCCGAAACTAAACGATAAAACTGTTGTTCAATACTCTTTTCTTTTTCGTAAAAGAAGGCCCACTTATCCTGTACTACTTTATACCGTTCCAAAGTTAATTGTTCTTTTTTTCGCTCAAGAATTGCTTTTGCTTCATTCATGAGATTCTCTGTTAAGCCCAAACAAAGTGAGAAAAAAGAGGCTTCCGAAAAGGTCATAAATGGGAAGCTATGAACAGGTAATTCGTATTTATTTTGAAAGCGACCAAATTTAAATGTCTCTTCTTCCTTTACAAATACATTTTCCACCTTCATGGAATGACTAGATGTTGCTTTTAAGCCAAATGCATTCCAATCTGGAATAACTTTTACCTTTTCACGTGGAACACTACAAGTCACGATTTCTTCATTTCCCTCGACACGACAGTTCATAGTGAACAATGTAGCGTAATCAGCTCCACTACAATATTTCCATTGCCCAGAAATAAAATAGCCACCATGATCCCTTTTAGCAACACCAAACTTACCACTTCCAGCTATAACAGCTTCTTTATGTATAAAATTTGACTTACATACCTCTTCATTGAAAAGTGGAATAAACATATTCCCACCGGAACCAATAGTTACCGCCCATCCTACATTTCCATCAATAACACCTACTTGTTGAAATGCTCTTAATCCATCAATAAGTGAATGCTCTAAACCACCTAAAGCTTTCGGTGCAAATACTTTAAATAATTTATGTTCATAAAGGATTTCCAATATTTCAGGTAAAATCGTTTGTGCATCTTCCATTTGATCTGCCAGCTGTGTTATTTTTTTTATCTCTGCTTCTGTGAACAAGTCCATTCCCCCTTTAAAATATAGTTGCGTATTTTAAAAATAAAATCAACAACAAAAAAACTGCTATCAAAAATGATAGCAGTTTCCTATTTTATACATTAAAACGGAATAACATAACATCTCCGTCTTGTACAATATATTCTTTACCTTCTAATCTTACTTTTCCAGCTTCTTTTGCTGCTGCCATTGAGCCAGCTTCCACTAAATCATCGTATGCAACCGTTTCTGCACGAATAAACCCACGTTCAAAATCAGTATGAATAATTCCAGCACATTGTGGCGCTTTCATCCCTTTACGGAAAGTCCATGCACGAACTTCTTGAACACCTGCTGTAAAGTATGTTGCTAAACCTAATAAATCATATGATGCTTTAATCAATTGATCTAAACCTGATTCCTCAATACCTAATTCTTGAAGGAACATTGTTTTCTCTTCATCATCAAGCTCTGAAATTTCTTCTTCGATTTTTGCACAAACAGTAATAACTCGTGCGCCCTCATTTGCTGCATATTCTTTTACTTGTTTAACATATTCGTTATTTTCCGCATCAGCAACTTCATCTTCCGAAACATTTGCAACGTATAACATTGGCTTAATTGTTAATAAGTGCAAGCCTTTAACTACTTTTAATTCATCTTCCGATAAATCTACTGAACGAGCTGGTTTCTCATTTTCTAAAGCTTCTTTAATTTTAGTCAGAACTGGTTCTTCAATTAATGCGTCTTTATCCTTTTGTTTCGCCATTTTACTTACTCGTTGAAGACGTTTTTCCACAGATTCCATATCAGCTAAAATTAACTCTAAATTAATGACTTCAATATCATCAATTGGGTTAACAGAGCCTGATACGTGTGTGATATTTTCATCTTCAAAACAGCGAACTACTTGGCAAATGGCATCTACTTCGCGGATATGAGATAGGAATTTGTTCCCTAACCCTTCACCTTTTGAAGCACCTTTCACGATCCCTGCAATATCAGTAAATTCAAATGCAGTAGGTACTGTTTTCTTTGGTACGACTAATTCTGTTAATTTTGCTAAACGTGCATCTGGTACTTCTACAACACCTACATTTGGATCGATTGTTGCAAAGGGATAATTGGCTGCAAGTGCGCCTGCTTTTGTTATTGCATTAAATAAAGTAGATTTCCCTACATTCGGTAAACCTACGATACCAGCTGTTAGTGACATTGGTTGACACGACCTTTCTCTTTTTCAATTCAAACTATTTCTTTATATTAGACCCGTGTTTATTATATGGATAAGTCAAATAAAAGTCTATCTATGTTAGAATTGTTTATTTCTATTCTGCTTCTGCTTTTACAATGATTCTTTTCATTTTCTTTTCAAATTCTCTTCGAGGAATTAGAACACTATGGCCGCATCCTTCACATTTTATGCGGATATCTGCACCCATTCTTATGATTTTCCAAGCATTTGTCCCGCAAGGATGTTGCTTTTTCATTTCAACGATATCGTTTAAATGAAATGTTTTAGTTTCCACTATGCATCATCTCCCCCAGTTTTATTACTCTCTTGATTATAAACCATCATTTTTTGATATGGCATAGGTATACCGTTTTTCTCAAAAATATCTTTTACATCCCTTTTAATAATTCTTGAAATTCCAAAATGTTGGTATGGTTTTGTTTCTACAACAATTCGAACTGTTACTTCAGTTCCTACAATATTTTGAACCCCTACAAATATAGGTACACCCTCTACTTCTTCATACTGTGCAGGCAATGTTTGTAGATACTCCGTTACAAGTTTCTCTATTTTCTCAATATCCGCTTCAATACCTACTTGTAAATCAATAATACCTTTCGAGTTATTGATAGAATAGTTCACAACATCCATAATTTGACCATTAGGAATAATATATAATTCTCCTGTAAAGGCAATTAATTTCGTTGTTCTTAATCCTATTTCTGATACTGTCCCTTCAGCAACATTGGATGTCGTTAATTTCACATAGTCACCTACCGCAAATTGGTCCTCCAATATAATGAAAAATCCTGTTATAACATCCTTTACTAAGCTTTGTGCACCAAAACCTATGGCTAACCCTGCAATTCCTGCCCCTGCTAATAACCCCATTACCTCTATTTTCAATGCAGATAAAACAGCTATGATAGCTGAAAAGTAAACTACATAGGTAAGCACACTATGAAGTAGCTTCACAAGTGTTGTTTGACGTCGCTCGGATTGTTTTAAAGGTGTTTTTAACCTTAAAGTAAATAATCTTGTGATAATTTTTTTTCCTATAAAAATGACTAAATAGGATATAAGAAGAATAGAAATAATCTTAATCGATGATTCAATCACATAATCCCATAATCCTTCGCTCGTAAAGTAACTCCAAAATCGCCCAGTAGTTTTTGCTATTGATTCTGGGTTGATTTCAATATTTTCTTCAGTCATTTTCCCACCTCTTGTATAAGTATCTAAAATTTTGAATATACTTCATAAAAATATAACTTTAGTTTTTCTTATTCAAATTTTTTTAAACTAAAAGAAAGAGAGATTTTGTATGCAAAATATTAATGAAGCTAATGAAATTGTAAAAAGATCCTTCGTTCATCATGAACAATCTGGTGCGGTTTGGCGTTTAAGTGATATATTTTTAAACCATATTCCATTTGATCATGAACAAATCATCTTTTGTTGTATCGGAACAGACCGTTCCACTGGAGATTCCCTTGGCCCATTGACAGGAAGCTTTTTAGCCAGCTATCATTCTTTTCCGTTTCGAGTAATTGGAACTTTAGAAAATCCTCTTCATGCTGTCAATTTACCATCAACAGTAGAAGAGTTACAACAATCGAGCACAGCCCCGTTTGTAGTAGCAATAGATGCATGTCTTGGTGCTGAAGATAATATTGGTCAAATTATTGTTCATCAAGGTCCACTTTTACCAGGAAAAGCAGTGAAAAAGGAACTTCCAGCAATCGGAAATATTTCTGTGAAAGGCATTGTAAACGTTGGCGGTTTTATGGAAATGCTTGTCTTACAAAATACTCGTTTAAAAACAACATATTCAATGAGTGATAAGATTGCTAGAGCATTACTTTTAGCTTGGCAGCGTTATTCATTGAAAGGGAAATATAACACAAATAACCACAGTAGATTTGATCAACTTGGTGACAGGATTGATTACTCAAATTTTAATTAAAGCCACCATTCTACCCCTTTTAAGCTAATCCACCTGTTTTCAATATATACACATAATCATTTTCTAACTCATTAATTCACGGAAAATATTCCTTAAAAATACTGAAAGATAATTGCTATATAATCAATAATCACCAAGACTGTTTATCGGATTGCATTTGATTTCCATATTTTTTTCGTACTCATTAAAATCGAGCGCCAAATTATGGCGCTCGTATTATTATTCTTCTTCAACTTTTAATATTTCTAATATTCTTTCTAAATCTTCCTCAGAATAAAATTCAATTTCAATTTTACCTTTGTTTTTTGATTTCCTGATTTGTACATTTGTACCAAAGTACTCTCTTAACTGTGTCTCTTTTGCTTGTACGAATATATCTTTGTTTACTTTTTTTGATGTTTCACGTGAAACTTCTGAGTTATACTCTTTTATTAAATTCTCTAGTTGACGAACATTTAATGAATGTTTAATCACCTTGTTTGCTAATTCCGGTATTCTCCGTTTATTTTTTAAACCGAGCAAAGTTCTACCGTGTCCCATTGAAAGAGATCCATCGTTTACTAGATTTCTCACTTCCTCTGGTAATTGTAGCAATCTAATATGGTTTGTAATATGGGGACGACTCTTCCCTAATCTTTTCGCTAAATCTTCTTGTGTGAAATTTAATTTTTCAATTAAACTTTGATATGCTTCGGCCTCTTCAATTGGTGTTAAATCTTCACGCTGCAAGTTTTCTAAAATAGCGACTTCCATCATTTGTTCATCAGACATTTCTTTGACAATGGCTGGAACTTCTTCAAGATTCGCTAATTTTGCAGCTCTATAGCGTCTTTCACCGACAACTATTTCATATTTTGAGCCCTTTTTACGGACGACTATTGGTTGGATAATTCCATGTTCTATTATTGATTGAGCTAGTTCTTCAATTGCTTCATCATCAAATATTTTACGTGGTTGGTAAGGGTTGGCTACTAGTTTTTGGATAGAAATTTTTTCAATAGAATCATCATTTTTCAACGGCTCAGTTGGAAATAATGCACTTATTCCTTTACCTAATCCTTTAGCCATTTTTAATCACTTCCCTTGCCAACTCTAAATAGATTTCCGCACCTCTTGATTTTGGATCATAAATAATAATTGGTTCTCCATGACTTGGAGCCTCACTTAGACGAACATTACGTGGAATAATTGATTTAAATACTTTATCTTGGAAGTATTTTTTTACTTCCTCAATTACTTGAATCCCTAAGTTTGTTCTTGCATCTAGCATTGTTAATACAACACCATCAATGTATAATTCTTGATTTAAATGTTTTTGAACTAATCGTACTGTTGATAAAAGTTGGCTTAACCCTTCCAAAGCATAAAATTCACATTGTACGGGAATGATTACCGCATCTGATGCTGTTAAAGCATTAATGGTTAGTAACCCGAGAGATGGCGGACAATCGATAATAATATAATCATATTTTTCTTTAACATTTTCTATTGCATGCTTTAATCTGACTTCACGTGAAATAGTTGAAACAAGTTCTACTTCTGCTCCTGCTAATGAGATTGTAGCAGGCACAGCATCTAAGTTTTCAACTTTTGTTTGTTGTATAACATTCTCAAGGCTCTCATCATCGATTAACACATCATAAACACAATGTTGAGTTTCCCCTTTGTTTATACCAATTCCACTTGTCGCATTACCTTGTGGATCAATATCTATTAATAATACTTTTTTTCCTAAGTATGCAAGACAAGCGCTTAAATTAACAGATGTTGTCGTTTTACCAACTCCACCTTTTTGGTTAGTAATAGCAATAATTCTTCCCAAGATTTTTTGCACCTGCTTTCAATCATCATATATCTATTATTTTCATGGAGATTGTATTTTTTCTACTACTTCTACTATTCTAACAAAAAATAATAAATAAAGTTAAAATATCGATAGAAAAAATGGTTCCTATTTTTGTAAAAAAGGAACCATTTACATTGTTAATTCTTTTTCTTCGGTATTTTTACAGTGATTTGGTAGAAATCTTCAGTATCTTCTTCCTCTGTCTTCACGTTAATACCACTTTTTGAAACCATTGATAAAGACTGGCGAATTGTATTTAGGGCAATTCGGATGTCTTTACTAATTGCTTTACGTTTTGCTTTTTCCTTTTTGACGCTTTCTTCTTCTTTAGGAGTTAATAATTGTTGAATATAATCTTCAAGCTGACGAACATTCCAATCATATTCTTTAATTAATTCAACTAACTTCCCTTGAACTTCCTCATCTTTTACTGTAATTAATGCACGTGCGTGTCTTTCAGATATTTCTCTATTTAATATAGCATCTTGTACATTTTGTGGTAGTTTTAATAATCTTATCTTATTTGCAATGGTTGACTGACCTTTTCCTAGACGTTGAGCAAGTGCTTCTTGTGTCAATGAATGGAGTTCTAATAATTGCTGATAAGCCATTGCTTCTTCTATTGCCGTTAATTCTTCTCGCTGAAGATTTTCAATCAAGGCAATTGAAGCAGTCTCTTTATCACTTAAACTACGCACAATTGCAGGAACTTCAGACCAATTCAGCTTTTTCATTGCTCTATATCGACGTTCTCCGGCAATGATTTCATACTGATTTTCGTCAAACTTTCTAACAACAATTGGTTGAATCACACCATGGGTATGAATTGTTCTTGCTAATTCTTCAATTTTTTCTTCATCAAAAACAGTTCGAGGTTGGTAACGATTCGGAACGATTTTTTCGATTGGTATTTTTACGACTTCTTCTGTTGCCCTACTCTCTGCAACTCCTACATCGCTTTTAACCTCAGATTCTAGTTTATCCCCGCCTCCGAAAAAACGTGAAAAAGGACTTTTCATCCAATGGCACCACCTTTTTGAAACTTTCTTGCTCAATATATTCTATTATTAAATATAAAATAGAAAATGTACAGTACTCTATTAAATATTAAATCTACTAAACTGCTTTTAATTAATATTAATTATGTATGTTAAAAAAAGCAAATTTACTTAATGTTTTTTCCTATAAAATGTTTCATGTGAAACATTTTATATAACTGGGAATAATTATGAAGTTTCACGTGGAACATTTTTTGAATATTCAATTAACGTTTCACGTGAAACAATTTCCTATGACATTCTTGTCCATTTATTGAATTGGATTTTTATTTGGTATTCCTGGTTTTCTTGGATATTTTTTTGGTGTTTCTTTTAGTTTATTAATAATGTAAATAGTTCGCTCACTATCTTCAATTGGTAAATGATAAGCATATTCTTCTTTCAGTGATCCACCTAAAGTTTTAATTGCTTTATTTGCTTCCTTTAACTCTTCTGGACCTGCAGCTGCTTTTAATGCAACAAAATTACCTCCCTTTTTCACTAAAGGAATACAAAATTCTGATAGTACAGATAGACGAGCTACCGCGCGCGCTGTTGCTACATCAAATTTTTCACGATACTTTACATTTTGACCAAATTCCTCTGCTCGGGAATGAACAAATTCAACATTTTTTAAATTCAATTCTTCACTAAGATGGTTTAAAAATGTAATTCGTTTGTTTAATGAGTCCACAATCGTAACATGTAAATCTGGGAAGCAAATTTTAATTGGTAAGCTTGGAAAACCAGCGCCTGCGCCTACATCACAAACAGATGAAACTTTCGTAAAGTCAAAATAAAAACTAGCACTAATGGAATCATAAAAATGTTTTAAATAAACGCCTTCTAAGTCCGTTATTGCAGTTAAGTTCATTTTTTCATTCCATTCAACAAGAAGCTCGAAATATTTTTTAAATTGTGCTATTTGTGTTTCTGATAGCTCGATACCTTTTTCTTTTAAAGCTTCGATAAACTGTTGTTCGTTCATTTTATTCTCCTTTTACTTATAAGGGATTTATTTATTATTACCATAATTAAAAAAAGCGCCCGAGTAACGAAATAGCACTCGAACGCTCAATTTTTAATCGTTGCTTACACGTGCAATTTTACCTTGCTCAATATAAACAAGTAGGATTGATATATCTGCAGGATTTACACCAGATATACGAGATGCCTGTGCGATAGATAATGGTCGAACTTCTTTTAATTTTTCACGAGCTTCGGTAGCTAAGCTTGATACTTGATCATAATCAATATCCTCAGGAATTTTTTTATCTTCCATTTTATGAAGCTTCTCTACTTGGCTTAATGCTTTTTGAATATAACCTTCATATTTCAATTGAATTTCTATTTGTTCTTTTACTTCATCACTTAATTCGATTCCTGGTGGTGTTAACGAAGCAACTAAATCATATGTCATTTCTGTGCGTTTAACTAAATCCGCACCACGAATTCCATCTTTCAATTCTGTTCCACCTACAGAACGTATTACTTCTTGTGTTGTTGCGTTTGGTTTAATAATCACTTCGCGAAGTCGTGCAATTTCATTTTCAATTTGTTCTTTTTTCATTAAATATTTTTGATAACGTTCTTCTGAAATTAATCCTAATTTATAGCCAATTTCAGTTAAACGTAAATCAGCATTATCATGACGAAGTAATAAACGATATTCTGCACGTGAAGTTAATAATCGATATGGTTCATTTGTTCCTTTTGTTACTAAATCATCGATTAAAACCCCGATGTACGCTTCAGAACGTTTTAAAATTACTTCTTCTTTTCCTAGTGCTCTTGCAGCAGCATTAATACCAGCCATGATTCCTTGCCCTGCTGCTTCTTCATAGCCACTTGTTCCGTTAATTTGACCAGCAGTATATAGATTTTTAATACGTTTTGTTTCTAATGTTGGCCAAAGTTGTGTAGGTACTACTGCATCATATTCGATTGCATAGCCTGCACGCATCATTTCCGCATTTTCTAAACCTGGAATTGTACGAAGCATTTCACGTTGGATATGTTCAGGTAAGCTTGTAGAAAGACCTTGAACATATACTTCCTCTGTTTCACGACCTTCTGGCTCTAGGAACAACTGATGGCGTGGTTTATCATTAAATCGTACAATTTTAGTTTCAATAGATGGGCAATAACGCGGTCCAGGACCAGTGATTAATCCTGTAAACATTGGTGCTTTATCTAAATTATCATTTATAATTTGGTGTGTTTCCGCACTTGTATACGTTAACCAGCATGGAATTTGATCCATGATAAATTCCGTTGTTTCAAAGCTGAATGCACGAGGTTCATCATCACCAGGTTGAATTTCTGTTTTACTATAGTCAATGGATTTACTGTTTACTCGTGGAGGTGTTCCTGTTTTAAATCGTACTAAATCAAATCCAAGATCCTTCAAATTATCAGCAAGTTTAATGGATGGTCTTTGATTATTTGGACCACTTGAATATTTTAAGTCTCCGATAATAATTTCACCGCGCAAATACGTACCAGTAGTTACGATAACTGTTTTTGCACGATAAATTGCTCCGGTTTGGGTAATTACACCACTTACAATACCATCTTCAACGATTAACTCTTCAACCATTCCTTGATAAATTGTTAAGTTATCTTGTTCTTCTAATACGCGCTTCATCTCGCGTTGGTAAAGCACTTTATCTGCTTGTGCTCTTAGGGCACGTACTGCAGGACCTTTACCAGTGTTTAACATTCGCATTTGAATATGTGTTTTATCGATAACTCTTCCCATTAATCCGCCTAATGCATCTATTTCACGTACTACTATCCCTTTCGCAGGGCCACCAACTGATGGATTACATGGCATATAAGCGATCATATCAAGACTTATTGTTAACATTAGGGTTTTAGCACCCATTTGTGCAGAAGCATACGCTGCTTCTACACCAGCATGACCGGCACCGATTACTACACAATCAAACGTGCCAGCTTCATATGTTGTTGTTGTCATGCCTATCTTCCTCTCTAAATTATCATTATTATTTCAATCTATTGCATTAATACATACGGAGATTATTTTCCTAAACAGAATTGGGAGAATAACTGGTTAATTAAACTTTCCTGAACTGTATCACCGATGATTTCACCGAGTATTTCCCACGTTCTCGTTACATCAATTTGAACTATATCGACAGGTACATCATTCTCAGCACCTTCAATGGCATCGCTAATTGTGTCTAAAGCTTGGTGCAACAATGTAATATGTCGTGAATTTGATACATACGTCAAATCATCCGATTCTATTTGTCCTTCAAAGAATAATGAAGCTATTGCTTCTTCAAGCTCAATAACTCCTTCTTCTTTTAATAAGGAAGTTGTTACGACACGTCGACCATTTGCTAATTCTTTTACTTTCTCAAGATTCACCTTTTGAGGTAAATCTGTTTTATTCACGACAACAATAAAATCCATATTATGAATGGTTTCAAAAAGTCTTTCATCTTCTTCGGACAATTCTTCAGAAGCATTTATGACAAGTAAAATTAAATCTGCCTCTTTTAATACTTGTCGTGACCTTTCTACACCAATTCGTTCAACGATATCTTCCGTTTCACGTATACCAGCTGTATCTACAAGCCTTAATGGTACTCCGCGCACATTGACATACTCTTCTATAATATCACGTGTTGTCCCTGCTATATCAGTAACAATGGCTTTATTTTCGTGAACTAAGCTATTTAATAATGAAGACTTCCCTACATTTGGTCTTCCTAGTATTACAGTTGACAAGCCTTCACGTAAAATTTTCCCCTGTGAGGATGTCTGTAAAAGTTTTTCTATTTCTTCCTTTACCCATGTACATTTTTCTAATAGTACAGGAATTGTCATTTCTTCTACATCGTCATACTCTGGGTAATCTATATTTACTTCAACTTGAGCTAATGTCTCAATTAAAGCTTGTCGCAATTGGCCGATCAATTTTGATAATTTCCCGTCCATTTGACCAAGTGCAACATTCATTGCTTTATCCGTTTTTGCTCGAATTAAGTCCATTACTGCTTCTGCCTGGGACAAATCGATACGTCCATTTAAAAACGCTCGTTTCGTAAATTCTCCTGGCTCCGCTAATCTTGCACCATTTCTTAATACAAGCTGCAATACTCGGTTTACTGATACGATACCACCATGACAATTGATTTCAACAACATCTTCTCTTGTGAAAGTTTTCGGTCCTCTCATTAATGAAACCATTACTTCCTCAACTACTTCATCAGTTTTTGGATCGATTAAATGACCATAGTGTATTGTATGGGTTTTGACTTCGCTTAGCTTTTTTCCATTTGGTGACTGGAATATTTTATCCGTTATTTGAACCGCTTCTTCACCACTTAATCGTACAATGGCAATGGCACCTTCACCCATCGGAGTGGAGATCGCAGCAATTGTATCGTATTCCATTATTTGCTCCTCCTAAATCTACTTCCTCTATATCTGGTATCTATTAAAATCCACAATCGGAATTTACATTTTCTTTATTGTTAATATTCATCGTCATTTTTATCCACAATGGAATAACTTCATCCGACAATAATTACTAACAATTTAGGGTACCATATTTTCATAAAATACGAAAGTAATTGAGTTATTCACATGTGGATAACAACTTTTTATTATATTTATTTGTTATGCACAATCGAAAACGAGCTTACTTAAATGTGACTTAGGATTTACTCACTACTGTGACATTGAATTACTATCCACCATTTATAAAATAAAAAATGCAAAATTACTTAAAATATAAGTAATTTTGCATTTTAATGGTTTACGATATGATTTTACTTAAGTGGTTCAATCACTAAATAGCGATTTGGTTCAGTTCCTTCAGAATACGTTTCAATATCGATTCGATTTGCTAACGCATTATGAATTACTTTTCGTTCGTAGGATGGCATTGGCTCAAGTACAACTTTTCGTCCAGTACGCACCGCTTTATCTGCCATACGGTCTGCTAGTTGTTCTAATGTTGCTTGCCTACGATCACGATAATTTTCAACATCCAGAGTAACTGAGATGAAGGTTTTAGCTGTATTATTTACTACAAGTTGAGTTAATTGCTGTAAGGCATTTAAAGTAGCCCCATGTTTTCCTATTAAGAGAGCAGCTTTTTCACTATCAAGTTTAAATAGTAGACGTTTTCCTTTATTTTCAACCTCTATTTTTAAATCTTGTATACCCATTTCTCTTGCAATATTTGTTACATATTCCTTCGCTTTTTCAATTGGATCGACATTTTGAATGACGTTTACATCTTCTAGTAATTCATTATTGTCATTACCTTCAACTTGTTGGAACTCTTTGTCTTCTTTTAAGTCTGAAGCATTCGCTAAATTTTCTACTAACTCTATTACTTCAGTTGCTTCAACATTTGGTGTATTTGATTGCTCTTGTTCTTCTTTTAAAGTAACGCGTATTTCTGCTTGTTTTGCTCCAAAACCTAAAAATCCTTTTTTACCTTCTTGTAAAACTTCAACTTCTACTTGTTGTCTAGTAACTCCAAGTTTCTGTAACGCTAAGTGAAGCGCTTCATCAACGCTCGCTCCTATTTGCGTGATTTGTTTCACTTTTTCGCTCCTCCTATAGTAGCAGCTTCTTTATTTCTATTCCAAGGTTTGTAAATCAAAAGGTTTTGTACTACTGATACAATATTTCCTACTACCCAATATAATGATAATGCTGCTGGCACTACTGCACCAAAACCAACAATCATTAACGGCATAATATACATCATCACTTTCATTTGTGG
The DNA here is from genome assembly GCA_023168345.1 of Lysinibacillus sp. PLM2. Taxonomy (NCBI): domain Bacteria; kingdom Bacillati; phylum Bacillota; class Bacilli; order Caryophanales; family Bacillaceae; genus Lysinibacillus; species Lysinibacillus sp. PLM2. The sequence continues at coordinate 4,014,185 of AP025689.1, forward strand.
GTTGTCCATTGCTGGGCCTGTCATTAATACAACATATTGCATTAAACCAGCGATAACCGCTAATACAATACTTGTATCAGCTAACGGGAAAATGATAAATGTACCTAAATTAAACACTTCTGGACCTGTAGCATCCATTCGGCTAATTGCGTGGTAGATACCAATTAATATTGGCATTTGAATTAAAATTGGTAAACAACCTGCAAGTGGATTAACACCAGCTGTTTGCATTAAAGTCATCATTTCTTGTTGATACTTTTGCTGTGTAATAGCGTCCTTCGATGCATATTTCTGTTGCAATTCTTTCATTTTAGGTTGTATTTCTTGCATTTTTTTAGAACTTTTTACTTGTTTAATTGTTAATGGAAGTATTGCTAATCGAATGATAATTGTAACAACAATAATTCCCAAACCATAAGATCCTAATAAATCCGCAAAGTATTTAATAATTGAAACTAATGGCCATACGATAAATTCGTTCCAAAATCCTGTGCTTTCAGCCGAAATCGGCTTATTAAAATCTGTACACCCTGATAGCAACAATGCTACTGATACAAGTGACAGAATTACCCAAAGATTTTTCCTCAACCTTCTTCCTCCTAAAGCAACTATTCAATTTCATTTTGTTTATTTTAGCTATTTTACCATGTGAATGGAATTCACTCTACTATTGATTCTCTATTCGGTATTAAAAATAGCTATTTTTTTAACACTTTTGCTATTTTCAACACATGTTCTATACTTTTTTTTGTTTCATGAAAATCTAAATTGGCCGCCGGATTTCGGGCGATGATAACATAATCCATATCTTGTCTTATTTGTTCTTTTAGTTCAAGGAACGCTTGCCTAATATATCGTTTTATTTGTACTCGGGTAACCGCCTTACCGATTTTTTTGCTAACAGATAATCCGATACGAAATTCAGCTTGTCCCTCTTTTTGAAGTAAGTAAACAACAAATTGACGATTCGCAAAGGATTTACCCTTTTTAAAAACCTTCTGGAAATCCTCGTTTTTCTTAACACGCTGACTTTTTTTCATTCGATCACCCTACTCAATCTTCAACTGAAAACGTTTTCTCTATTAGTTAAACCATAATAAAGAAAAAAAGACCACTGATAAAGCTCAGTGGACTTATGCTGATAATACTTTTCTTCCTTTACGACGACGAGCTGCTAAAACTTTACGACCATTTTTAGTACTCATACGTGCACGGAAACCATGTACTTTACTATGTTTACGTTTTTTCGGTTGATATGTGCGTTTCATATATATAACACCTCCAGATGAAAGTTAATCTCTATTTAACATACAGACCTAAATATTATATATAAATTCTATTGCCTATGTCAATCACTGATTTAATTCCATGAAAAATGCTACGTATTATTTATCCACAAACTTATTTCCATCTTTAAAATCCACTGTGGATAATAAATTTGAAATTTTTTTCTATCCACAACAGTTATCGACATCTTTTTCACATAATCACTTGCTGTGGAAAAGTTTAAAGTGTATAAATATACATTGTGTGGATAAGTTTCATGAGCTATTGAAATGACAATATTTTTTTGTTACGATTAATGTGTTTTCTCTTGTGGAATTATTTACTTGAAATAAAATTATCCACAGATGTTAATAACCTGTGGACAAAGTTTTACACTATGGTTGGAT